>CAMYJN010000293.1 GCA_947258625.1 uncultured Polyangiaceae bacterium
AATCGAGGATTTCCGGCAGCTTCTCGATGAGATGAACCAGCTTGTGGAGGCCTGCCTGGTGAGACAGCAACTGGCGAACCGTGATCTGTTGCTTCCCGTTGCAACCGAACTCGGGCCAGTAGTCGGCGACCGGCGCTTCGTAGTCAATCAAGCCGTCCGTTGCGAGCATGTGGACCGCGGTCGACGTGATCCCCTTCGTGCCCGAGTAACAAATCGACATCGTGTCGCGCCGCCAGGGCGTGCCATCCTTGCGCGCGCGGCCGGCCCAGATGTCCACGATGGGCTTGCCCGCGAGGAACACCGCCGCTGCAGCGCCTCCGCCGTAGTGCTTGATTTGCTTGCGCATGAGCTTCGCGACCGGCTCGAATCGCGGTTCGTATGCGCCGTAGATCTCAATCTTCGTGGACATCGCCTCTACCTGCCTAGCTCAGCCCGCTAGATCGGTCCAAAGATCGCAGCAGCGAAGTCCAATAGGAACATCATGATCAGGCTCGCGGTGCACGCTGCCGCAGCGGTGCTAGGCAGGCTCCAATTTGCTTCGCGTCGTTCGTCGAGCTGATAGAAAATCGGGAAGCTGGCCACGAAATAGAGCGAATAGAAGAGCGAGCCGTACGCAAGCATGCGGTCCATGTCTTTGTAGTAGAACTGGCTTTCGATCCAGACGTTGGCCATCGCCCTGGTTTCCATCCAGGCCCAGAAATACGCGACGACGACGAGCAACACGGGCCAGAGGAGCGCGCCGATGGGAAGCCGAGAAGTGCGAATGCGGCGAAGCACGATGACGGCGGTCGTGTGATAGGTGAGGAAATAGGCCTGCGTGAGCAGGTACATGATCAGCGGGACCCGTTGCTCGCCCGAACCGACGAGCGTCGAATCCAAGTTGATCTCGATCATCGGGTAGTTGTAAACCATCCCGAGAACATCGAAGAAGTACTCCGTCCCGAAGTAGTTCGCCGCAAAGTTGAAGATCGCAATGTAGAGATTCGCCTTGAACCAATAGGTTTGGAACCAGCGCCGGCCGAGCGGTTTCTCATCGCGGATCAAGGCGGGGACCGCCACCAGAGGCAGCGCGATGGCGACACCGACCGCCATGAACCCCCACTCCCCCAGTCGATTGGTGACACCGAGGCCCATCACGAGGCCCATCACGATTATCCAGACCGGCGAGTATGCGAGGAAAAATTTTTCCCCCCAGGCCTTGCTCGGGTTGGCGGAGAACCAACGCGGAACGGCGCTGCTCTTCATGCGCCCCGACGGCAATATCGAATGCGAATGGGTGGCTTTGGACCCAGCACCAAACCCTGAAAATCGGTTTCGATTGAATCACCGACCAGCTCGAAGTCGTAGCGGTTGAGCAGGACGGCGATGATCGTCTTGATTTGCAGGATTGCGAAGGCGTTGCCCATGCACTTGTGCCGCCCGCCACCGAACGAAATGTAGGCGAAGGGTCGCTTGTCTTCTTCGCGGCCGGGGCCGTATCGATCCGGGTCGTACTCGAGCGCGTTCTCGAACACCTCCTCGTCCCGGTGCGCAACCATCGGGGAAACCGCCACCCAGTTCCCCTTCTTGACCCGATAACCAAGGATTTCGCAGTCTTGCAGCGCGGCACGGAGCAAGATGAAGAGCGGGGGATGGATTCGAAGCGCCTCTTTCACCGCTCCTTCCGTCTTTTCGAGGTCGCGCAGCGATTGAAAGCTGTACTCCTCGTCATCGGCGTAGCGCGCATGGATCTCGCCGCGAACTTCTTCGAGGAAGCGCGGGTTTCTCAAGAGCTCGATCAAGGTCCAGGCAGTCGTGACCGAGCTGGTGTGGTGTCCGGCGAACATAGCCGCAACGAGCATGCCCGTGATCTCGTGGTCGCTCAGCTTGCTGCCGTCGGAGTACTCCGCGTCGATGAGCGTCTGGAGGAAGTCTTCGCCGCGGTAGCCCGATCGTTTTCGCTTTTCGACAATTTGGGAGACCATCTCGCCGAGCCGGGCGCGTGCGCGGTCCCGACGCCTGAACGCGGGAATCGGCAGATACGGATGGATATAGCCCCAGGCGACGATGCCTCGCTCGAGGTCGTAGTAAACTCGCGAGAACTCTTCGCTCATCTCATTGCGAAACTCTTTGCCGAGCAGGCAGCTGCTCGACGTGTAGTTGGTGAGCATGCCGAAGAAAGCGCCCGCTTCGATCACGCCCTCGTCGCCCCAGTCGCGAATTACGTCGAGCGTCTCCCTCGCCACGATCTCGGTGTAGGTTCGCATGCGGTTGTTGCGCAGCGCCGGGTAGAGCGTGTGCATCTGCTCGGCCATCCTCGCCGGCTCGGCACCGTAGGCGACACCCTCCCCAAACACAGGCACCATCATTTTGTAGGCCGCGTTCGGACTCAGAACCTCGTCGGGCTGCCGAAATAGGGCTTCGTGCGCCTCGGGCCCGGTGAAGAGAATCATGTCCTTGCCGAAGAGCTTGAAGCGACCGACTCGACCGCACTCGTCATAGGTCCGCTGAAGCAAGCCAATCGTGTCCTTGACGAACGCGATGGTGTGACCGATCAGCGGGAGCCCACCCTTCAACTTGGGGGGCGTCTTGAGCTCGCCCGCAGTTAGCGGCGTTGTGGCGCTCTGTGCGGGTGCCGTCATCCTGGGCTCCTAAACGGTCGTATGATATCTGGGAAACGAAGGAGCACCAATGCGAATCAAAGCGGATTTCGATCTTTGTAAGGGACACGCAAACTGCATGGGCGAAGCGCCCGAAGTCTTCGAGGTCGACGACAAGGGGTACCTCAACATCCTTCAGGAAGAACCGCCCGAGGAGCTGCGCGAAAAAGTCGAGCTGGCCGTCAAGCACTGCCCCACCGGCGCTCTGAGCCTCGAAGGCTGAGACCTCACTCCCAGGGCTTGATGCTGAGAAAGGCATCCGTGCGGCTCAATTTGTTGCTGAGCCCAGTTGCGAGATTTCGAAACAGCAAGAGGCCGATGTCGCTTCGTTGCTTCAAGAGTTGGTTGAGGTCGTTGTGGGGCACTACGGCGGCCTCGACGATGCCGTTGGCAACCGCGGTCGCCGAGTGTGGCGTCTTGCGAAGCAGCGAGACTTCGCCGAGTAGCTCGCCCTGAGCGACGGTGCCGACCTCTTCGGCAGGAGTGCCCGAGAACACCCGTGCCATACCTGATAGCAAGATGTAAAGCTGGGCGTCGCGCTGGCCGGCCTCCACGATTCTCTCCCCATCGGCGAAGGTCACGGTCTCGAAAAGGGTGGAAAGGCGTGAGGCTTGCTCGCGATTCAACCCGTGTCCGAGCCGTGTCGTCGGCAAGAGCTGAACGAGCTTGGGCTGAATCGTCCGGGTGTTGAGGTTTCGGACCACCATCTCGACAACGGGTTTGGATTCGTCGCAGACGTGTAGATTATCGGTGTCAACCGGTACGTAGAATCGCTCCATCCGAACGGTGTCGAGTCGCTCGACTTGGTGGAACACCGCCGCCGGCAGATAAGCGACCGGGACGAAACCGAGCTCCAGCAGCGTCTTTTGCATTCGAGGCGCGTGGGCGTTGACGTCCACTTCGACGTAGTCCACGCGCCACTCCTCGCGCGACCGGCGCATGAGCTCCTTAAGTAGGACGCGCACGGGAGACTCGTCAGCGCAGACGAGCTCGAAGATCCGCACCGCGTGGTCGAGCCGGGCGTCGTGGGCGTAGCCTACAGCGCCGACCAGATGCCCGTGTTTTCGCGCCAACAGGTACGACGTATTGTGCGACTCCAGAGTCCGTAGCCCGAAATGAACCCGTGCGGGACCGAAGATCTCGGGGTTCTTCACCCGACCTCGCTCGAAGCGCAAGAGCGTAGCGTAACCCTTCGCGCTCATCTCCTCGATTTCAAAGCCGGTGTTGAGCCCGTACGGTGGCGACATCTCGTCGACGATCGCATCCGCCTCGATGCCACAACTTCGAAGCGCTCGCTGTGCGAGGCCATACACCTGCGGAGCCACTCGAGGATGATTGCGTCGCAATTTCAGTCCGTCCCCGAAATGGCGTGCAAAGAGAGCGACGGGCTCTCCGTTGTGGATCGGTAAGAACCCAACGGGCGCAAAGCCATGGGAGAGTGAAATGTGCTGCGATCGGGTGTGGGCGACCCGGTTGTCGGCGAAGCCAATGTGTAGATAGGGCGCTACGCGCGCGATGCGCTCGGTCATCAATTGGTGGCCGATGTGCTGACCTCGCTTGTCTGGGCGCACCACGAGGCGCCCGAATTCGCCGATGAGGTCTGCGTAGGCGCCGACGTCGATCACCACAGAGGCCGTCGCAACGACGCCCTCGCCGGCCTCGTCGGCTACGAGGACAATCGAGTTGTCGCTGTACATCATCTTTCGGAGGTACGCGGCCGAGACGAACTCGGGATGGGAGTAGCGCTCGCCGTAGCAGACCTCGAACAACCGCTGGATCGCGGGCACGTCGGCTTCGCGAGCAGA
>CAMYJN010000294.1 GCA_947258625.1 uncultured Polyangiaceae bacterium
CTATGACGAGCTATCAAAGGCGATTGAGGGTCGATTCGGCGGGATCTCGGACACGGTGGAATTCAGCTTCGAAGCCGATACCGACCCTGCCTATGCGCGGAGCATCATCGAACGGGTCCACCAGATCAGCAGCCGCTTCGAGGCACACGCCAACCACTACGGCTAGCCGCTGTTTTTGCTCACGACCAGAAGCGCGGTTTCGGCGAGCAGGTTTGCGTCCTCGTCGTCGCCGATGATTCGGCCTTCGGTGTCGTCGTAGTAGCGGGCCTTTTCGACGGTGACGCCCATTTTCTCGCAGAGGTCGAGCATGTCTTGGATCGACGGGAAGCGACGATTCGGCGTGTTGTACCACTCATAGGAGTACGAACCTGGCGCTTTGGGTGCTCGGCCTTCGAGGCCAAACATTTCGCGCAGTGTTCGATGCGCGAAATTGGTAAAGCCTACGATTGCGCGGCGGCCCACGCGAAGCGCTTCTTCGAGCAAGCGCTCCACGTTGGGCACCGCTTGGAGCGTGGATGAGAGGACGACGTAGTCGAAGCGATTGTCGTCGAACTCGGGCAGGCCGACGTTCAAGTCGTAGTCGATGGCTTCGACGCCCTGCTGCATCGTTGCGGCGATGAGCTCGGTGCTCACCTCGACGCCACAGAGGAGCGGCGCGCCGCGTTCCTTGAGCCTTCCGAGCAGGTCGCCCTCCCCGCAGCCGAGGTCCAGCACCGAGCTGTTCGGCGGAATCAGCTCGAGAATGCGATCGTCTTCGAAGCTGATCCGCGGCGGCCGCGGCTGTGGCGCACCGAGCTTGGCTGCTACCAACGGGCTGAACGCCTCGATGTCGTCGGCGAGAAGAAAGCTGTCGTGCCCGCCGTCGGTCTCGATTTCACAGTACGACACCGGCTGACCGAGCGTGGTCATGATGGCGACGAGCTCGCGCGACTGGGAGGGCGGGAACAGCCAGTCGCTCGAAAACGAAATGACCAGCCAATCGCACTGCGCGGCGCGAAACGCTGCGAGACGCCGTTCGCGGCTGTCGCCGAGATCAAAGTTGTCCATTGCGAGCGTCACGGCGACGTAGGAGTTGGCGTCGAAGCGCCCGACGAACTGCTTGCCTTGGTACGCCAGGTACGAACCGACGGAAAACCGCTTTTCGAAATCGGTGACGATGTCGCGGGGCGCATGCCGGTCGAGGTCGAACTTCCGGGTCATCGCTTCGGAAGACAGATAAGTGATGTGCCCGAGCATCCGCGCGAGTGCGAGGCCGGTTCGTGGGAAATCGCCGGTATCGTAGTATTGGCCGCCGTGAAAGTGGGGGTCCGATTGAATTGCGTTCCGGCCGACGACGTCGAACGCGATCGCCTGCGCCGTGACCCTCGCCGAGGCCGCAATGGGGATCGCCGTTTGAACGTATTCGGGGTAGCGCGTCGCCCAGCAAAGCGTCTGGTGACCTCCGAGTGAGCCGCCGATGACGGCACGCAGGCGCTTGATGCCGAGCAAGTCGATGAGCCGTTTCTGCACATCGACCATGTCCTCGACTGTGACCAGCGGGAAGTCGCTGCCGAATGGATTCCCGGTGACCGGATTGATCGTGCCAGGCCCGGTCGTCCCGCGGCAGCCGCCGAGCACGTTGGAGCAGACGACGAACAGGCGGTCGGTGTCGACGGCCTTGCCCGGACCGACGAGCCCTTCCCACCAACCCGGGTCATCCTCCGCGTCGTGCCGCGCGAGGTGCGAATCACCGGTGATGGCGTGGCAGATCAGCACCGCATTGCTGCCTTCCGCGTCGAGCGTCCCGTAGGTCTCATAGGCGACCTCGACGCTTGGAAGCAGACCGCCGAGATGGAGCTTCATCGGCGCCGGGAAGACGGCAGTTTGCACGTGGCGAAGCGGCTTTCCGCTCCGCATCGAATCGGTGCTTTCGAACTCCGCGACCACGAGAGTCGGTTACCCTACCCCACGGCAGCCGCAAGTGCTTGGTCGATGTCGGCGATGATGTCTTTGACATCCTCGATGCCGACCGAGATGCGCACGTATTCCGGCACGACGCCCGTCTGCTGCTGCTCGGCGGCGCTGAGCTGCTGGTGCGTGGTGGACGCGGGGTGAATCACTAGTGTTTTGGCGTCGCCAATGTTGGCGAGGTGGGAGCAGAGCTTCACCGAGTTGATGAACTTTTTGCCCGCTTCCATGCCGCCCTTGATGCCGAAACCGAGGATCGCGCCCTTGCCGTCCGGCAGGTAGTGGTTGGCGAGCTCGTTGTCGGGATGGGAGGGAAGGCCCGGGTAATTCACCCACTCGACCGCATCGTGCTTTTCGAGGTGCTCGGCGACCGCCTGCGCGTTCTCGCAATGCCGGGGCATCCTGAGGTGAAGGGTCTCGAGCCCCTGCAAAAAGAGGAACGCCGCGAACGGGCTCATCGCCGCTCCGGTGTCACGAAGCCAATGCGTTCGGATCTGAACGTTGTAGACGATGTTCCCCATGGGGGCGAGAGCGTCGGCGAGGACCGCGCCGTGGTAGTTCGGTGACGGACCGCAGAACTCCGGCCACTTGTCCCGGTCGTCGGTCCACTGAAATTTGCCCGAGTCCACGATTGCGCCGCCGATGTGGGTGCCGTGGCCGCCGATGAACTTCGTGGTGGAGTAAACCGTGATGTCGATGCCGTGCTCGAAAGGACGGAACAAGTACGGGGTCATCACGGTGTTGTCGCAGATGAGCGGAATGGCACCGTGCGGGGCACTGTGCGCCGCGTTGGCAATGGCCTTGAAGTCGGGCACATCGTTCTTGGGGTTGCCGATCGACTCGATGTAGACGAGGCGCGTATTCTCGTCGACGAGGTCGTGAATCTGCTCGGGGTGGGCCGGGTCGAAAAACCGCACTTCGATACCGAGGTTCTTGAAGGTGTTGTTGAAGAGCGTCCAGGTCCCGCCGTAGAGGCTCGTGGCGGACACGAAGTTCTGCCCGGAGTGGCAGAGAGTGAGAATCGCCGCGTTGATCGCCGACTGCCCCGACGCGAAGCCCAGGCCGGTAACACCGCCGTCGAGCGCTGCCAAACGCTTCTCGAGGACGTCGACGGTCGGATTCATCAGGCGAGAGTAGATGTTTCCGAACTCCGCGAGCCCAAAGAGGGCAGCCGCATGATCGGTGTCGTTGAAGACGTACGACGTCGTCGCGTAGATCGGTACGGCGCGCGAGTTGGTCGTGGGGTCGGGTTCCTGGCCGGCGTGAAGCGCACGTGTGCCTAGGCCGTAGTTCTCTTCAGTCATGTCGCTTTGCCTCGCTGCTAGGGCTCGGATTGAAGTGCTGGGGGCGCCGAGGATACCGCGACTTCGGCGCGGAGTCAGGGGCGATTGGCGGCTGGTCGCTGGCGCCATGGCTATCGGGCCCTCCGAACCAAGAAAACATAGTCATCTCAAAGGCAGGGCATGGCGCGACTCACCCGGATCGCGGGCGTCCTCAGGCTCCCGGACGGCTGGTCTGGCTCCGTCCTCGGACATGTGCAGGGATTCGAGCCGCGAACTGTGGGCATGCTCACCGCCTAGATCGTTTTCGGCGCCGGCGCGTCATTGAATGCATGAGTAGTCGAAAAGTCGTGGGCAGTGGGCCTCCGGATTTGCCAGAATCTTTTAGGAGGCGGAAAACGGGGATGCAGGACAGACCGGGTAAGGATTCACTCGCGGATCAGCTCTTGGAGTTGCACAACATTCAGGCGGCGCGTGTCGTGGCGGAAGATGAAGCACGCTCGAAAGCGGCCGAGGAAGCGCGACTGCGTGCGGAGGCGGAAGCCCAGCGAAGGCGCGATGAAGAGGAAGCACGCCTGCAGGCCGAAGAGGAAGCCCGCTTGGCCGAAGAGCGCGCTCATCGTGAAGAGGAAGAGCTCCGCGCACGTGAAGCCAAGCAGGCCGAGCTCCGGGTTCAACTTCAAGAGGCAGCCAAGGCGCGCGCTGCCGAACAGCAACGGATGCTCGAGCATGAAAAAGAGATGGCGGCGATCACCGCTGTCGAAAGAAACAAGATTCGGACGCGTCGTATGATTGCGAGCGGTGCCGTGGTCCTCGTGCTCGCTTCGTTGGGGGGCTACGCTTTCGTCCTGAAGCCTGCGCTCGAACGGCAAGCGATGGCCGAAGAGATGGCCAAGCAAGAGCAACGGCGGGCCGCAATGGACAAGGAGCAGGCCGAGGCAGCGCTCATGACCGAAAAAGAGCGCGCAGAGGCTGCCGAGCGTGACAAGGAAGCGCTTAAGGCACGGCTCGAGAAGAAGGAACAGGCCCGACAAAAGGCCGCGGCTTCGATGAAGGGCAAGCCCAAGGCACGCCCTGTGAAGAAGGCCGGTTGCGCGCCGGACGACCCGCTTTGCGGCATCCCGCTCGACTGAACGGTCTAGTCTTCGTCCTCACCGGTGGGTAGTGGGGGGATGCTTCG
>CAMYJN010000295.1 GCA_947258625.1 uncultured Polyangiaceae bacterium
GCTTTGGAACCTCCATGCCGAGCGTTCCGCGTGCAATGGTCTCGATGCGTCCGCTTTGCCGAAGCGTGGCGGCTTCGATCGAAAGCAAACGGCGGTCTTGAAGGAGGTCACGCTGCCGGCCACGCTCTTCGCTCACCTCGTAGCCAAGCCGAACCGTTTCGAACCGAATCGACAAATGCACCACGAACGCCGCAGCCGTTGCGAAGACGGCAACGCACCAGAGGGTCAGAAAGCGACGCTTCACGCCCCGACCTCCACGCGCCGCGCCGCACGAAGCTTGGCGCTGCGTGACCTCGGATTGTTTTCCCGCTCTCGATCGGAAGCGATGATCGGGCGCTTGGTCAACGGCGACAGTTGCTCATTGTCGCGGAATGCGTGCTTGACCATTCGATCCTCGAGCGAGTGGAAGCTGATCACGGCGACCACGCCACCGACCCGCAAGAGCTCCGGCGCTTGCTCGAGCAGGGCCTCGAGCTCCTCGAGCTCCTCGTTGACTGCGATACGCAGCGCCTGAAACGTCTTGGTTGCGGGATCGATACGCCCGCGACGGGGCCCAGTTGCTCTGCGCACGGCGTGCCGTAGGTCGCCGGTGGTCTCTAGCTCTCCCTCTTCGAACGCTCGCCGCAGCGAGCGAGCAATCTTCCGCGAACGGTGCTCCTCTCCATAGCGGTAGATCACGTTGGCGAGCTCTTCGGCATCGCTCCGACCGATTAGCTCCAACGCGGTTTCGCCTTCGGTCGGGTCCATGCGCATGTCGATCGGGCCGTCTTTGGCAAGAGAAAATCCTCGTTCGACACGATCGAGCTGAACAGAGCTGACGCCCAAATCGGCCAGGACGCCATCGACGTTCTCGATCTCGAGCGAGGCCAAGACGTCCGCAAGATCGCCGATTCGTGCTTTGCGGAGAGTCGCGCGATCCCCAAAGTCGGAGAGCGCTGCGCTGGCCGCTTCGAGCGCGCTCGGGTCGCGGTCCGTTCCAATCAGGCGGCCATCCGGCGCGCTGCGCTCCAGAATCGCTTTCGCATGCCCTCCACCGCCAAGCGTCACGTCGGCGTATACACCGCCGGTCGTCGGATCGAGTTGCTCGAGCACCTCGTCGAGCAGAACAGGAGTGTGCTCGAACGCGTTCACAGGCCGAGCTCCGCCAATCGTCTGGCGATTTCCAAACGCCGGTCCTGATCGCTCAGCACCTCCTTGCGAAGGTCCTCAAAGCTCTCTTTGGCCCAGAGCTCGATGTAGCTGCCCATCCCGGCCCAGAGCGCGTCACGCTGGAGCCCGGCGTGCTTTCGGAGCGCAGCCGGGATCAAAAGTCGTCCGACCTTGTCGACCTCGCACTCGACGGCGCCCGAGACGTAGATCCGCTTGAGCGTGATGACATCCGCATCGAACTGCGGGAGCTCAGAGAGCCGCTTCTCGAACGCCATCCACTCCGCCATCGGGTAGGCCACCAGGCAGCTGTCCAAGCCCGTCGTGAGAACCAGCTGCGAGTCACCGTGAGCGGTCATCACCTCCCGGAACCGAGACGGCACGGAGGTCCGCCCCTTGGCATCGATCGCATGCTCGTAGCGTCCTCGGAACAACCTAACCCTCTCGTCCTAGTTAGCGGCCGTTTGGCACTTGATCCCACTAGTTCCCACTAAGGCCGGAAACTAAGGCGCAGGCCGCTCTACTGTCAACTTCTTTCGGCAGTCCAAGTGGCAGAATTAAAAAGGTTTTTTGGGTTGATGTAGGTGCGCAATTCCAGGCCTGAGCCGAGGTGGGAGAACCTCCCTCCAATGTCCAGAACGTAGATCGCCTAGCGCCATGTTCCTCGTCGAGGTCAGAGGAGCAAATTTGGCATTTTCTCATGATTTGGATGTCTATATTGACTCATAGCGGCCGTGCTATTCTTTTGTCTCGTGGATCCGATCGACGAAGCGTGGAAACGGGTGGAGGCCGATTGGGGGAATCAGGACGCGCATCGCCGGTTCGTAGGCGTCTGCGTCGCTCTGGATCGACTTCCGGACGCCGGAAAACGCTATCGCGCGGTCCGCGAGACGGACCCTGCCCGCCGCGAAGACGCCGTAACGCAAATCGACGGCCTCATCGCGCTGGCGGCCCAGCAGTTGCAGGATACCCGGGTCATCCCTGCCGGCCATGAGCACAAAAGGACGCTGACATGGGTCGCGTTCTTTATCATGTTGGTGTTGATGGGGGCGGGGATTTTGCTTTTGTTGCGGACGTAGCTCCGCAGCGGGCGACCCGCGGTTCGAAATGCAAATTGACTTCGCCGCGAAAGAACTGACCGTGAAGCTCGTGTACTACGGGCCGGCGCTCAGTGGGAAGACGAGCAACCTGCGTGCGATTCACTGGCTCGGCACGTCAAATGCCTGCGGCGAGCTCATGACGCTCGAGACACAAAACGACCGAACGCTGTTTTTCGACATGCTTCCGATCACGGTGAGCTCCGGAAGCGGGCTCAAGGTTCGGCTGAAGCTGTTCACCGTTCCGGGTCAAGTGATGCATAACGCAACCCGGCGACTCGTTCTGCAGGGGACCGACGGCGTCGCGTTCATCGCGGACTCGCAGCGCAGCGAGGCAGATGCAAACCGGGAGTCTTTTCTAAACCTGAAGTGCAACCTCGAAGAAAACGGGATCGATCCGGAGCGGATCCCAACGATCATTCAGTTCAACAAACGTGACATGGCCAGTATCCGGACCGACGAAGAGCTCGAGCTGATTGCCCAGCGAAGCAGAGAGCCGATCTACAAGGCCGTCGCGACGCGAGGCTACGGTGTCATGCAAACACTTCGCGGTTTAATTCGGGACACTTGGGCGAAGCTCGAAGGAGATCACCAGCTCGAAGACAAGTTCGGGATCAGCCCGATCCGCTTCATGACCGAGGTGGAAGCAAAACTGAAACACGATCCGGGGCCAGGGGGGCGATGATGCAGGACCAGACGAACGTCGCCGACATCATGATGGGAGACGTGGTTCGCCTCGAAGACGTGCTGAGCCGCGATTCGGTGACGTCTGTGTGCAAGTCGTTCTTTGGGCTCTTCGGTCTCCCCGTGCGCGTCATCTCCCATGAGGGAGACCTCCTGGCCGACGTCCATCGCGACCAACCGCTGTGCAACTACCTCAATACGCTCCACGAGGGAGAACGCGAGTGCGCCGGGACCGTCAGCATCGTGCGAGACTTGGAGCCCGATGTGGAAACCATCGTGCATCCCTGCTTCACGGGCGCGGTGTATCGAATCGTGCCCCTCGAATACCAGGGCCGTCCGATCGGCCGATTCATCGTTGGACCGTACGTGCCAGCGGAGACGACCCAGCCACCCGCATCGCTCCTGTCGATCGACGCGGAGATCGACGCGGCCGCCGCCTGCGCGCACTTCGATACGATGCCGCGCGTACGCGAGGACATCGCCAAAGAGATCTCCGCCCACCTCAAGGGTGTGCTCGAGCTGCTTCTATTTTCGGGCCACCGCGCCCAGCTCGCATCGACGATGCAGGTTGCGAGCGTCCGAGAGAATTATCGCGAGCTCGCCGAAAAGAACGAGGCGCTCAAGTCCTCGTTCGAAAAGCTGAAACAACTCGATCAACTCAAGAGCACGTTCTTGGCTACCGTGAGCCACGAGCTTCGGAGCCCCCTCACCTCGATCATCGGCTACACCGAAATGCTCGAAAGCGGCGCTGCAGGTGCACTCAGTGATGGCCAGGCGGAGTTCCTGGGGACGATTCGAAACAAAGCCGATCAATTGCTCAGCTTGATCAGCAGCCTGCTCGACCTCGGCCGGCTCGAAGCGAAGAGCCTGGACCTCAATCACGAGCAGATCGACCCGCACGCCCTTTTGTCGGACCTGGCTGCGACGATTGTACCGACGGCCAATCGGCGAAACGTTTCGCTCGACATCCAAGTCGACGACGAGACACCGAACGTTTGGGGAGACCAGGTTCGCGTCGGTCAGATTCTGCTCAATCTCGTCGACAACGCCGTCAAGTTCAGCGACGAAGGCGGCACGGTGACCGTCCGCGCCGAGCGGGGCGAAATCGACGCCGCAGGCGCGTCGGGCCTGGGCGCAGCCCTTTTCACGGCAAGCGAGCCCGCAGTCGTTTTGACAGTGCAGGACGGCGGCATGGGCATCGCGGAACAGAACCTATCCAAGGTATTCGACGCGTTCTATCAAGTCGACGCCGGGACCACGCGCGTTCACGGCGGCGCCGGCCTGGGGCTTTCGATCGTGAAAAATCTGGTCGACGGCCACGGGGGCAAGATCGAAGTGACCAGCACGCTCGGCGAGGGCACAATCTTCAGCGTGACGCTCCCCGCCGCCGACGAAGATGCGTGATGAGTTCGCCAAAATCGAATGGCTGAAGACCCGTTTTGCCCTCGACGGCGAATCGAAGGAGGTCCTA
>CAMYJN010000296.1 GCA_947258625.1 uncultured Polyangiaceae bacterium
GCCGTGGAAGATGTGAAAGCCAAGGGCGACGTTGCCGGTGATGTAGACGCCTGCGATCCAAGGATTTTGAAAACCTTCGACGACATTGCGATAGACCTCTCCCGGATGCGCCGGCAGAATTGTGAAATGCAGCAAGTGGTACACGACGAAAAGCAAGAGGATCGGGCCAGACCAGTACATCGTGCGCGCCGCATAATCGGTGGCCATGTCTTGATGCTTCTTGTAACGCGATCCGCGCGCCTTGATGTTTCGCGACCAGAGTGAAAATGCCGCTACGATGTGAGCCCCAAACGCGAAGAGCAGAAGCAATCGCGTACCCCAGAGCACCGGTGTCAGACCTTGGAGGAAGTGAGCGTAGGCATCGAGCGCTTCTTGTCCGCGGTACAGGTTCAGATTGCCGAGGAAGTGCCCGATCACGAAACCAACGATGATGAGCCCGGACAAGGCCATGACCACCTTTTTTCCAATGGTCGTTTGATGCAGCGTTAAGGCTCGTTGCATGGGTTCTCCTCAGTGCCCTGCGTGGCGGGCCGCCGATTCATACATCCACCGGCCAGGGCTTGCCAGAACCGGGAGGAAAAACGAGAGCGTTTCAGTGTTCGATGGGGTCGTAGTATTCGACAAAGTCTCCGCGAAACGTTTCGAGCACCGTGACCCCGTCCTTTGCGCTCACTACGTAATTGGGACCAATCGGCACTTTGCCAAGGCCGCCCGGTGCATCCACGATTAACTTCGGGAGCGCGATACCGCTAAGTCGCCCTTGAAGGGCCGCCATCAGCTCCACCCCGCGACTCAGACGGGTCCGTAGATGCCCGGTGCCGCCGACAGGGTCCATTTGCAGCAGGTAGTAGGGTCGAACTCGAGATCGGACCAGTCCTCGAAAAAGGGCATCGAGGGTATCGGTTTCGTCATTGACACCACGAAGCAGGACCGTCTGATTCATCACCGGTAAGCCCGCGTCCGCAAGGCGAGCGCACGCGGCTCGGGCCTCTTCGGTGAGCTCCTTGGGGTGGTTGAAATGGGTCATGACCCAGGTGCGTTCGTGGCTTTCGCGAATAGCCGTACAAAGCTCGGCCGTGATTCGCTGGGGGAGGGTGACGGGCGCCCGGGTGGCCAGCCGCACGTAGTCGACGTGTGCGATCTCCCGGATTCGCCGCAGCAGTCGCGCGATTCGCTCGGTTGACATGAGGCACGGGTCGCCCCCCGAGAGGATGACATCGTGGATTTCAGGGTGTGCCTCAATCCAGGCGAACGCGGGCTCGAGCGCCGCCATGGACCGGGCTCCGCCACCGTCTCCGACGAGCCGGGATCGCGTGCAGAAGCGGCAGTACACCCCACAGCGATCGGTGGCGATGAGCAGAACGCGATCTGGATAGCGCTGAATCAAATGAGGCGCGACTTCATGAGCCTCCTCGCCGAGCGGGTCGCGCAGATCGCCCTTGGTCGCGATCGCCTCTTCCGCCCGGGGAATGCATTGTCGTCGAATCGGACACGTTGGGTCTGTCGGGTGACAGAGCGCTAAATAATAAGGAGTTATCGAGATGGGCAGCCCCGAAGCCTCCGCGCGGCTGGCCCCAATTCGCTCGGCCTCGGTCAAGGTCAGAGCTTTGTCGAGAGCTTGTAAATTCGTCACGGCGTGCTGCGATTGCCAACGCCAGTCGTCCCATGCGGGCTCTTGCGAACCCAAGGACTCGCGAAAATCTAGCGGCAGCGCGCGCACGGCGCGGAGCTTACCTGGTGCCGGCTTGGCGGCAACCGTCCCGGGCCCTGGCTCGCGTGGGCCAGATAGGATCAGCAGGATCAGCTGAGTTGGTCGGGCTGGACAATCGGGCCGTGCTTGTCCTTCAGAGCGGAAAGCTCGGCCTTCTGCGCCGCGTAGACCTCGAACAATTGCGGCGGAAGATTCTCCTCCTTGCCGTAGGCCTCGGTCTGCAGATCGAGCCTTGCGACGATCTTATCGACGTACAGGGCGAACTGCATGGCGTACAGGCTCTTCGGATATTCCTTGTCGATCCCCGCGAAGAGCTTCTTGAGATCGTCGTACTTGGGCATGTAGCCGATCGGAGTCTCCAGGGCCTCGACATCGCCGTGGGCGAAGAGCTCGAGCCAGCCGAGCCAGACTTTCACGTCGCGTTTCTCGCCAAGCAGACCCTTGCCGCTACTGCCGCGGTCTGCGTGCGTCAGGAAGTAGTTCAACCCAGCCATGATGGGCTTGCCCTCTTTGGTCAGCTTCGGGTTGTTGTAGAACTTGAACTGCGCGTCCATGTAGTCGGCGAGGGCACCGGGGATGAACGGCGCGTTGGCCCAAGGCTGCCGCCTCACACCCGTGGCGCCGATCTCGGTGGCCGTGGCGGCGGAGACGATCGACGCTCCGATGGCGACCCCCTGATCGTTGTCCTTGGCCACCCAGACGGGCGGCATGGTGTCCGCGTCGCGGCCCGAGTAGGTGATGATCCTCACCGGCACGCCGGCCGGATCCGCATTGGCCTCGGTGTTGTGGTTCTTGATCGCAGAACAGAGCAGCGTGCAGCGAGCGTTCTTGTGAGACATGGGAAGCTCGTTGCCCTCGGCATCCGTCTTCCCCCTGTGCCACTCGCCCTGGAAGTTGACCCCTTCTAGCGGGCGCGGCTCACCGTTGCCCGTCCAGTGCGGCACGCCTTTGTCGTCGACCAGCACGTTCGACCAAATGACCTCGGTACCGTCGCCGCGCAGGCAGTCCATCAGGTAGGGATCGCCTTCACGGTTCACGTCCTCTACGATGCCGAAAATGCCCCTCTCCGGATTGACCGCCCGCACCGTGCCGTCCTCGGCGATCCACATCTGTGCCAAATCGTCACCGATGAAATCGCTTCCGACCATGGCAGTGGTGGTCTTGCCGCAGCCCGAGGGCGCCGCACCGGCGATGAAGGTCTTGCGGCCACCGGGACCCGTCATGCCGGTGATGAACATGTGCTCTGAGAGCTCTTCGCCGGGCCGAAGGTAGGTTGCGCAGTCGACGGAGAAACGGTGATTGCCCTTCTTCAACAGCAAGGTGTTGCCGGCATAGGTGCAGAAGGTGGAGAATGTCGTGAGCCAGCTCCGATCCATGAAGATGCGGGCGTTCGGCACATCTTCCGGTCGGTTTGGGCCTTCGGAGTGCAGATTGGTGAAGAACAAGCCCTTGCGCTCCACCTCTGCGTCGAAGCGGTCGTAGCAATTGCGGTAGAGGAGCGCCGCCGAGTGGAAAACATATCCGGAGGAGGACATCTCGATGGCGGGAATTGCCGCATCTGCGCCGGCGGGCCCACGGGAAAAGAAGCCGATGAGCATGCTCATGCCCTTCATGATGCCGCGCATGTTCGCGCGGACGTATTCCAGGGCTTCTGCACGCGGCGTCGACTTGGCGAGAGCGCTGAGGTTCTCTCCCTCGTTCACGATGTAGAAGGTCTGGTTGACCAGACGCGCCTGGTCCTGGGGAAGGTCGAAATGGATCGTGTGCCCTTCCTTGGCGAGCTTCTTCTCCTCACCTTTGCGTAGTGAGTACTCGCGGACCCACTGGGTATCGGCCTCGCTGCCTGTGTCGATGAAGACATCATCCGGCTCGCACAGCGCGATCGCGTTGGCGATCTTCAGCAGCGCTTCTTCATTCTTGATCGGAGCGAGCTTCTCGAGATTGCCTGCGTCGAGCTTCTGCTCGATGACGGCCATTGCCTCGTGGATGGTTTTCACGCCGCCGGTATCGGCGAGGATATCTACACCCTTCTTGAGCTGCAGCATGTCTTCTCCTTGGTCTTCTTCTACGTACGTAGCCAGGCACTAGGGTCAAACGCCTCTTCTGGGATCGGAGAAACCGCAACAAGCAGAAAGATCGGGCGTTCTGCACAAATCACGAGGCACTATAGCCCATTCGGCTGCCTCATCAACTCGAACGAGTCGCTCCGATCGGAGCTTCGTGCCCTGCCTCCTGGTCGCCGACGCGCCTATCATTTCATCGCCAAGGTCGACGCAGACGATGCAGCACACCGGGCTTGGTTACGAGATCGTCGAGGTCGACGTGCGGGAGAACCTCCCCTCGAACGTGCCGGCCGAGCAGCGCAGCTTTTGCGGGCGGCAAGAAGACTTGTGATAACTGGCATGGGCGTGAAGCGATTCGCGCCCATGTTGGCTGTGCTGTGCGCGCTTGCGGTTCTGGGCTTCGCGCAGCCGGCCTCCGCCGATACCGACCTCGTCGTGTTCGACGGCGTCTTCGGTGGCACCGTGTCCAAGTTCTCGGGCCAACGGAAGTGGCAGCCGAGCCTGTGGCTGGACGGCTCCTATGGAGTCGCGGGACCGCTGCACCTGGGCGCCTACTTTCAATGGATCGGCAGGTCCTGGCCGCTCGAGAATCCTGGCTTCGGCGGGG
>CAMYJN010000297.1 GCA_947258625.1 uncultured Polyangiaceae bacterium
CACCGTGACCCTGCGAAAACCGTTCCTTCGCTTGCAAGTCTCTTTTACGTCCTTCGTGGAATGGCAAGTGATTCGGTCGATCCGATCGTGCTCGGGCAGCAGGAGATGCACTGGTGGGCTGATTCGCTCGACCTGGCGACCGCAGTGCGCCACAAGCACCGCGACAAGTCCGATCAGTTCATGGACATTCAGTTCGAAGAGGTGGTCGCCGACCCGGTCGCCGCGCTCGGCCGAGCCTACGAGCGATTCAGCATTCCTTGGTCGAGCGACGTCGAGCGGCGGATGCGCTCGTTTCTTGCGAACAATCCCCGTGGAAAGCACGGTTCGCACCAGTACGAGATCGAAGACTTCGGCATGACCCTCGGCCAGATTCGCGAGCGTTTCGACGGCTACTGCAGGGCCTACGACATTCCGCTCGTCGTCTAGCGAAGGTGCTACTCGAGCGCCGGAAAGTCGCCGGGTCCGATCGTTGAGTTGCCGCAGCGGGAGATTGCGTCTCAGCTACCTCACAGCGCTCGGGTGCAACGAACGGGAGATCCCTATTCTTGCTCGAAGGGATTCAGGAGCTCGTTGTCGTCGAGCCTCCAGGCCCCGGGATCCGAAGGCTCGTGGAGCGTCGAGATCTCGATCTCGCCGAGCTGGGAAACGGTGTTCTCCCAAGGGTCGACGAGCGGGTCACTCCCCAGCAGCGAGATCCAAGCCATCATCGCGAGCGCTTTCACAGCGGCCTTCCTCCGATCCCTTCCAGGGTAGCGATTCGAGCGCTGAACGCCTGTGCGGAACCTCGCAGTTCGAGCGAAAAGGGGCCCGCAGAAATGAGCGCTGCGGAGCGGGCGATGGGATTCGAACCCACGACGTCGACCTTGGGAAGGTCGCACTCTACCACTGAGTTACACCCGCAAAGAGGTGGGAGGAGTAGCCCTGCTTGCGCGAGCCGTCAAGCAAGGGCTCCGTGGGCATGGAGCCCTCACCGCGCCGGTCTTCTATGGGGTGTGAACCAGTGGCAGCCCGTTGGAGCCCACGGGAATGTAGACCGTGGTGTGGTTTGGCGCGCTGGCCATGCTGCGCTGGGCTTGGATCGCTTCGTGCTGAAGGTAGTTCGGAGTCAGTGTCGCGTTGATGATCTTCTGCGCTGCGGCGATGCCTTTGGCTTCTTCGACTCGAATTTCCGCGTCGCGCTGCGCGATCTCCCGCTGCGTTTGCTTTTCTTCGAGCAACTGCTTCGCCGCGAGCTTCTTCTCGACCGCTTGAGAGACGACTGCTGGATAGTCGATGTTCCCAACCGCGAGTCGAACCACTTCGAACGGGGCGTTTTCGAGATATGCGCTCAGGGCGGCTTGAATCGAGGTGGCGATATCGTCGCGCTCCGACTTGAGCTCGCGGCTCGAGTACTCCTGGACGGATTGACGTACGATCGTTCGAAAAGGCTCTTTGACGAATCGCTCATACCAGTGCAGTCCGCCGAACGCCTCCACGACCGACCGAACCTCGCCCTGCCGGACCTTCATCACCGCATGGACATCGAATGCTACGTTGAGGTCGTCCTTGACGAGGATGCTGAACTGCTCGGTATAGGTGGTGGGCCGCGTGTCGATGTTAATGCTTCGGTTTCGGAACGCGCTGATGCCGTGGTTTCCGGGGCCCTGCACGACGCCACGGAAACCGCCTTCGCCGATGATGCGCGGCTCTTCGAAGACGTAGCCTTCATGGCCCGCTGGGGCGTGTGGGTTCGTACAGGCGACGAGTCCCAGCATAGCGGCCATCAGAAAGCTGAGGGCGATGGTGAGGGTGATGATGATGCGGCGCATGACGGCCTCCTTGATTGCTCTGTTCTTGGATATATACTAAGTCATAATAATATATAAAACAGCATATGGTTGTGCTTTCGTACGTTTTTGTGTACAAGGCTACAAATCCGGAGGGACGCATGACCGACGAGTTTCGACGCATCAGCCTGATGATCCGGGAGGACCAACACGTTCGGCTTCTGGAGCTCGGAGTGAACATGAGCGGGCTCATTCGCAGCCTCATCGACGACCACCTGAGCGAATCGAAGATCACACTCGCCGTCTCCGAAGAGACTTCGCGTCTGTACCAGCAGGTCGTCTCACATTCGGGCAGCACGGACGCCGATATCGAGCCCTACCTGCGCGCGGCGCTCAAACGAATGCTCAAAGATCGGATCGCACAAATGGAAAAGCTCCACCGCTCGATCAAATAGAGACGCTCTATGAGATTCTGGCTTTGCTTCATTTTGGGATTCGCTGCGTTTGCGGCAGTCGCAGTTGCCCAGGCTGTGGTGGCGCCCAAGGTGAAGTCGCTCCCTGGCATCGAGGTGCCGGCCGGCGTCGAGATCCCGGAATCGGGTCTGGTTCGCGTCATGGTGCGGATCGATCCGGACGGGAAGGGAGTCGTCGAGAAATGCGACGCTGGTCGTGCGCTTTGCGATCTCGCGATCGAGGCGATCGGGCAGGCGGAGTTCGAGCCCGCGACTCGTGACGAAACCTCGATTCCGTCGGAGATCAGCGTCGAGCTTCGCGTGAGGAAACCGGTCGCTGAAGAGGTTCCGGAAGGGGCGTCTGCAGAAACGCTGCTCGAACCCGAGGAGACCGAAGTCCAAACGGAGCTGGTCTTCTCTGAAACTGCGGAGGTGGATGCCCGGGTGCAGGTGCCGATCACGCTGGAGCTCGATGGGATCCGAAGCATCCCGGGTACCTTTGGTGAGCCATTTCGAATTCTCGAGATGATGCCGGGCACCGTGCCGGTCGCCAACGGTCAACCCTACGTCTACGTTCGTGGCGCTCCGCCGTCCGGGACGATCTACCTCTACGATGACATTCCGGTTCCCTTGCTGTTTCACTCCGCCCTCGGCCCCGCGACGCTGCACTCTGGCCTCATCGGCGGAATCGACCTTTACTCCGGTGCGGCGCCGGCCCGCTACGGACGGAACACCGGCGCGGTCGTGGCTGGGTCGGCCCGCGAAATTCCAGGAGATAGAGTCCATGGCGAAGCCGAGCTCCGCGCAATCGACGCTTCTGCCCTGCTGAACGTTCCGATGCCCAAGAAAGGGTCGATGACGTTTGCGGGTCAATACGGGTTTCCGAACCTGTTGCTCGGCGCGATCGATGTCGATGCCGACGCGAATTACTGGGACTACCAGTACCGCACCGGCGTTGCGATGAGCTCCCGATCTCGATTCGAGATGATCGCATTTGGCGGGAGGGACAATTCGGTCTTCGACGCTAGCAATTCCGAAGAACGGCTCGGCTTTGATCTCCAATTTCACCGGGCCGAAGCTCGCTTCATGGGAAAGCTCGAGAACTGGGACCTCGTCGGAACGATGCTCTACGGCTACGATTTCTCCAATGTCGAAGACGCGACGCTCAGCGCGGTTTCCAACGCCGGAGCGAACATTCATCGGTTTGGACCGAGGTTCTGGGCGACTTACGTTGCCCCCAAAGTGCAGTTCCGGGTCGGTGGGGACCTCGAGGGCCTCTTCGGTCCGGCCGATTGCACCGAAACCGCAGCACCGGGCGAGCTGCCGACGATCCCGAGCGTATCGACGCCCTGTGACCGAGAATTTGCGCAGCAAGATCGAAGAGTCATCGGCGGCGCCTTCGTCGATGCGAATCTGTCGCTCGTCCCGTGGTTGGATCTGTCGCTCGGTGTACGTGCCGATATGTGGAGCACCGGTGGCCTTAGGAACGCCGCGGTCAATCCACGCGCGCGAGCGACCTTTCACGCGTATGAAATCGCGGACATCTTCGTTGGCTGGGGGCTCGGCGCAAGGCCCGCGACCTTTGCAATCCCGCTCCCCGGGCTTGGTGACGTGCCGTTGGAGGCCGGCCTCCAGTATGCCAACCAAACCGAGGGCGGAGTTCGCTTCTACCTGCCGCACGACCTCACTTTGGAAACCCGCGGCTACCTCAACGTTTATCGTGACCTTCGCTTCGTGGACATCTTCACCAATCCTCAGATCACCGCGGGCACCCCTCTCAATCCCATTCCGGCCGGCACCATCGACGACTCGGCTGACGGAAAGAGCTACGGCTTGGAAGTCCTGTTTCAACGTCCGTTCGAGATTGGGTTTTCGACCCTGGTGAGTTATACGCTTGGCTTCAGCGACCTCACCGCCACGGCAGCGTTGCTGGACGGAAGCACGCAGTCATTCGACTACACCCCGTCTTACGACGTGCGCCACGTCATGAACGGCGTGCTCGCTTGGAGAGCCAAGTTTGGTCTCATGATCAGCGCGCGCATGTTTGCAAGGTCGGGCCGAGCAGAAGGCTGGCTCTGGCTGGATCCAGCTGGCTCGGTTCAGCAGTACGTGCAGCGCGTCCCCTGGTTCGTTCGGCTCGACGCGAAGGTTGCCTATGAATG
>CAMYJN010000298.1 GCA_947258625.1 uncultured Polyangiaceae bacterium
GGCAAGACAGCAATCCTCCCCGATTGGCGCGAGCTCCGAGGGGCGCCTTGCGTGGCCCCAGGCCCCAAGCCCCTCCGGCCACCTTTGCAAGGCGCCCCGTCCGTTGAACCCCCGCATCGTGTTCGCCGGCGCCCCGGTGCGCCCGTCGCGAGGCGTTCTCCGATCGTATGGTTGATCTTGTTGTGGCGTAGATCGGCTTGTCCGGTGGCTTGTCGTCGTTTAGGCTCCGCGCCGTTCCGAATTGGGCGATTAACTCAGGGGTAGAGTGGTTTCTTCACACGGAACAAGTCGCTGGTTCAAATCCAGCATCGCCCACCAATAAATCATGTTTCTTTGAGAGCCAGGCGGAGGAGAAGCCGTTGTCTGACCTGTCGACGCTGGTCGAGGGAATCCGAGCCGGGAACATGCGGGCCCTGGCGCGTGCCTGCCGTCTGATCGACGAGCGGGACCCCTGCGCCTTCGACTTGTTGAAGCAAATCTTCACGAATGAAGGGCGCGCCTACGTGATCGGCGTGACCGGCACGCCTGGCGCGGGCAAGAGCACTCTGGTCGATGGCTTGATTCGGCTTTACCGCGAGCAAGGCAAGCGCGTTGCGGTGCTCGCCGTCGACCCGACAAGCCCTTATTCAGGCGGCGCGATCCTCGGCGATCGCATCCGCATGCAGCAGCACTTCACCGATGAAGGGGTGTTCATCCGTTCGATCGCGACGCGAGGGCACCTCGGGGGCCTTTCGCGTTCGACCGGCGACGTGCTTCACGTTCTCCATGCTGCGAGCTTCGATGTGGTGATCTTGGAAACCGTGGGTGTCGGGCAGGACGAGCTCGAGGTGACTCAGTTGGCGGACACGACGCTGGTGGTGATGGCGCCGGGGCTAGGCGACGATATTCAGGCCATCAAGGCTGGTATCCTCGAAGTGGCCGACGTGTTTGCAGTGAACAAATCCGACCGCGTCGGCGCCGACGCCACCGTGCAAGACCTTCAGCAGATGCTCTCTCTTCGGCGTGTGCCGACGGGTGTCAGTAAGATGCAGGGGCACACCGCCGTATCCACGGTGCGAAAAGCGCCCGAAGCCGAGGCCGGCGAGTGGATCCCTCCGATCCTCAAGACGGTCGCCCACCAAAAAGAGGGGCTGGCCGACTTGGTCGACGCGTTCGCCAAGCACCGCGAGTTCCTCACGACGACCGAGGCTGGAAAGGAGATTCGCGCGCGACGGCAGGTCGCCGAGTTTCGCGCGATTTTGTATCAGGCACTGATCGACGCGGTCGATGCGCGGTTCGCCGAGCAAGTTAGCGAGAAGCTACAGGGCGTCGTCGATGGGCGCTCCGATCCCTACTCGAGTGCCGAAGCGCTGGTTCGGGGCGCGGTCGGCGAGCCGGAGACGTAGTGGCTAAGGGCTTGCGCACGATCTGGTCGACGAGCCGGTTGGCGCGATGCTCGGTGAGCGTGTCCTCTCCACCCCATATCGGAACACTGGCGCCGATCCGTGCAAAGCCGTCGTACAAGAGAAAGCGCGCCAAGTCGTCTTCGTTCCAGACGTAGGGATTGGGTGCGCCGAGGAACAGCAGCTGCACGAGCTTCGTCAGGCCCTCGGAGCCAAACACCTTTCGCGCGACGGCGGCGCCCTCAAACTCGTTGCTGACGTAGACGACTCCGGAGCGACCACGGCCGAGCTCCCGCAATTCCCCGATCGCGAGGGGCAACGGTCGAACCGACGCAATGTCCAATGCTGGCGCAGGTACTGAAGTCATCCCCCATGCAACAGGTTAGGTGCTAGCGGCGGAGGGCGCCCAAACGTGCGGAAGCTCACAATTGCGGGCGCCCTGGTTCACAGGCCGATAGGCGGCGCGCTAGTGCGAGCCGAAGGCGCGTTCGACTGCCGGCGCATACACGCTGGCCTTTTCAGCGCAGAGCAGAATCGCCTCGACGGCCCCGGCCAGGTTGCGCGGCCCGCCTGAAAGCTCGGCTACCCTGGGTCCGAAAAAGCGTTCGACCTCCGCGGCCGCGTCCCTGCTGCAAAACGATGCTGCGTGCCACGGCGAAGCACCGAGCTCCCCGCTGCCGAATCGAGCGGCGAGGGCATCGAAGTTTTCGGTGAGCCACTTCCACGCGCGGTCGCGTGTCTGGGAGTTGCGGAACTGCGTGTGCAGCACATGGCGGATTTCGTTGACGCGGAGACGTGGGTCGAGCGCCAGGTCGAGTGCGCGCGCCGAGAGCTCTGGCGTATCTGCGTGTCCGAGGGCGGAGAGGATCCGGCTGCGGCCGGTCGCGTCGCTGCTCGATTCGAGAAGAACGAGCAAATGGTCGAAGAGCCCCTCGTCGGTCTCTTGGACGGCCGTCGCGAGCACGAGCCCTGCCAACTGGGCATCGACGACGTTCGGATTCGCTTTCGACCCGTAGCCGATGTAGTTTCTGCCCAGGCGAGCCGCACGCGCGCGCGCATTCTTGTTTCGAACGTCCATGACCATGAATCGAATCACGGCTTCACGAAGAAGCTTTGTATCGCTCGAATCCGTCGCGCGTGACCGCCAGCCGAGCTGCCGGTAGCGTTTGCGGTAGAGCTGGCCGGCATACGCCGTCACGGTTCCGCGAAGCGCGGGCGCCGAAGCGTCGTCGATCAAGAAGCGGAGCGGCCTCATCGGCGCGACGGCGAGCTGTCTCAGTGGGCTCGAGACCCAATCCGAGAACCACGGAAGCAGAGACTCGATGTCCATGACGCCTCGATCGAACGACGCCTCCACGCTGTCCGCCACCGCGATCCGTCCCCGGTCAGAGAGCTCGCCGAAGCCCTGGGTGCGCAGTCGATTCCAGTCCTCGGCAGACATCGAGAAGCGGAAGTAGCCTGCACCGTCCGCGTTGGGCATCCACCACGAGGGGCAGCCTGGCAGCTCGATGTTTCCTTTCGCGCTGCTCAATGAAGTGCAGGTGGTCCCGGCGGCGTACCGAATGCATAGCGGGATGTCCCAGATGCGATCCGGATCGCCGCTCGATCCAATCGGGAGGTAGCGTTCCTGGGAGAGCTGCAGCGTTCGAATGCCGGCATCGCAGGAAGCGTCCGCCGCCCCGGTCACCAAGGGGACGCCGGGCTGGTTGAGGAACGAGAGAAACGGCGGCGTGACGTCGCGGTCGTTGACTTCGTCGAGGGCGGCGAGAAGGTCAGCAGAAGTCGCGGTGCCGCCCTCGTGGCGCCGTAGGTAGAGGCGGATGCCATCACGGAACGCGTCGGCGCCCATCCAGCGCTCGAACATCGCGAGGACCGCCCCGCCTTTTTCGTAGGTGATGCTGTCGAAGGCGTTCTTGATGTCGTGGTTGGTCTCGATCGGCTGGCGGATGCTGCGCGCGCTGCCTAGGCTATCGAGCCGCATTGCGCGCTGAGTCGATGCTAGCTCGCCGAGCTCCACCCGGTACTCGGGGTGCAGCTTCTGCACGACCTTGTTCCCCATCCAGGTCGCGAAGGCCTCGTTGAGCCATATGTCGTCCCACCAGGGCATCGTGACGAGATTTCCAAACCATTGGTGCGCAAGCTCGTGTGCCAGAACGTAGCTAAATGCGCGGCGTTGGCTTTCGGTTGCACGCCCTTCGTCGAGCAGGAGGAGCCATTCGCGGAAGGTGATCAAACCGACGTTCTCCATGGCGCCGGCGGCGAAATCGGGGACCGCGACCAGGTCGAGCTTCCGGTATGGGTAGGGGATGCCGAAGTAGTTCTCGAGCGCCAAGACGAACCGGCCTGTTCGATCGAGGGCGTGGCGCAGCCGTTCGCCCTGGCCTTTGGCGGCGATGCCGCGAAGCGGGATCGGGAGCGGGCGTGCCTCGGTCGGACCAATCGCCGGTCCGATGACGACATCCAGTGGGCCGACGGCCCAGGCCACGAGATACGTGGGCAGCGGCAAAGTCGGCGCGAAGCTGACGCGCTGAAGGCCGTCGGGGAGCTCGATTGTACGTTCGATCGGGGTGTTCGCCGCGGCGAACTGGCCTGTAGGAATGGTGAGGGTTACTTCGAATGGGGTCTTGAATCGCGGCTCGTCGAAGCAGGGGAACGCTAGGCGGGCGCTGATCGACTCGAACTGGGTGAAGGCGTACGCGTTGCCGGCCGACTCGACGCGGTAGAGCCCCCGCAAGGGCGTGTCGAACCCCGCCGAGTACTCCACGTGCAAGGTGCTCCTGCCTGAGGGCAAGGGTTCTTGGAGATCGACGCGTACCACACCGTCCGTGGTCTGCGGTGTCCAGGTCGCTGGGATGCGTGCCGTCGCGTGCGTCGCATAGATCGACGTGACGTCCAGGCCCTGGCCGTGCATCCAAATCGTGGCGGCGGGTTCGTCGAGCTCGATGCCGATCGTCGACGTTCCCGAAAACCTGTCCTGCTCCGGGATGATGGTGACGC
>CAMYJN010000299.1 GCA_947258625.1 uncultured Polyangiaceae bacterium
TACCATGCCGCGGAACGTCACTATCGGAACCCGAAGCTGCCCGAAATCGGGCTCGTGACCCAGCCTGGCCGGCGGCTACGCGTTGGCTTCTTCACGGACCTCGATGAAGCCACACCGTCGCACCCGGACTGCGTGGCGGCCGTGACCGACGCCGCCAAGCTGCTCGAAGGTCTTGGCCATTCGGTCGAGCGGGTCACGCGCCCGTTTGACGATGGGTTCCTCGAGGACTTCTTTTTGCTTTGGTCGATGTTTGGCTTCGCAATCACCCGGCTCGGCACCCGGCTCGTTCATCCCGATTTTGACCGAACCAAGGTCGAGGACTTCACCAATGGACTTGCCGGCTACTTCAAAGAGAACATGCACAAAGCTCCGGCGGCCATTTGGCGTCTGAGGAAGTTCGCCCATCAGTACGCGCGCTGCTTTGACGAGTACGACGTCTTGATGAACCCCACCGTCGCCATGCCATCGCCCGAGCACGGCTACATCGGCCCCGAGGTTCCGTTCGACACGGTGGTGGAGCGCTTGAAATGGTTCATCCCATTCACCCTGACCCAGAACGTGTCGGGCGGTCCCGCCATCTCGCTGCCCTTGGGCCAGAGCGAGGATGGAATGCCTTTAGGCGTTCAGCTCGCATCGCCCCTTGGTGATGAACGAACGCTTCTCGAGCTGTCGCTGGAGATCGAAGCGTCAGCGCCTTGGCCTAGCGTCGGTGCCTAGCGCCCGAGCAGCTCGGCCAAGACAGCTGGGTCGTCCGGTGCAATTGGTGGTTCGATCGAGGGTTTCGTCGTGCATGGCGATCGGCTGCCCGTCCTGGGTGATCTCCACGTCGAGCGAGAGGCCATCGGCCCTGCTTCCATCCCCGCGAGAAGCCTATTCCGAATCGCGCACGATGTCTGCTGGCGCGTCTCCCATGCAAACCTCCCGTTGGTCCCACTCCGCTTCGCACGCCGTACTGTCGCAGGCATTCTCGGTTGCGCAGGCGTACCAGGCGCGCGTTTCAACGGTGCAGATGGCGTTGATCGTCTCGTTGACCACCCGCTCGCAGCTCGTGAATTCCGAGCAAGCCGCGCAGTATTCGGTTGCCACGGGGTCGATGGGCGCAGCGCCCGAGGAAGACCCGCAGCCAAAGGCAAGGAGCAGCAATCCGACCCATCCTGCACCTACACGCGACATCCGCACACCTCCACTCGACATCAGGCTGCGAGGGTAACTTAGGATTGAGGGAACGTCCCGTGCATTTCGAGATCGGAGACGTGTACGTACCAGGGGGGCCGGGAGTCGTAGTGGACGCTGAACTTGGGTTTGACCCCCGGATCACCGTCGAGCGCGCCGGCGCCGACGACCATCACTTTGCCGTTCCTCGTGAGCCAGGGCATCGCCGAGCCGCAATCCTTACAAAAAGCCGTCGACCAATACTTGGCCGTGGGCAGCTCGAATCGCTGGACCTCGTCTTCTCCGCGCTCCCAGCTGAACTGCTCCACTGGGACGAAGATGTTGGCCGCATGCGAAGAGCCGGTCCTCTTGCGACAGCGGCTGCAGTGGCAGTACTGAAAGCCACGAAACGGGCCTCCGATGCGAAAGGCCACGGCGCCGCACACGCAGGACCCCCCAATTGCCTGATTCATCACAGTCACTCCTTCAAGGGCGCAAATTCGAGCTTCTGGCCTCCGGTCGCGGCCGCGAGAAGAAGGAACGTCAGGCCCAGCATCACGGTTGTTGAGAATGCCACGCCGAGATTCTGCGCTAGACGCCGCCGCGGTCAAATCCAGGGATTTCTAGCCCAAGACGCGGGCTGAGAATTCGGCTAGGGTCATCGATCACCGAGCTGACCACAGACTTCGACCCTTTATTTTCCCTCCGCAACTGACTAGAAAGTCCCTCATGCGAAAACCGATTCCCTTTCTCGGAGCGCTGTTCGCCGTTTGCCTGGCCATCGTCGGCCCGGCCACTGCAGACGACCCCGAGTTCATCATGGAAGTCGGCACCGTGGCTCCGAAAGGAAGCCCCTGGGCCGAACAGCTCCAACGGTTCAAGGCCGAGGTCCAGGAAAAGACGAACGGTCGGTTAAAAGTGAAGCTTCGGCTCGGACGCGGGAACGAGCGGTCGATGGCGCGAAGGGTTCAGATGGGGAGCATGCAAGCGTTTGCTGGCTCCGTCGGGGGCATGAGCTCGATCGTTCGAGAGGTCAACGTCATCGAGGCGCCCTATGTCTTCGAGACGTTTGCGAGCGCCGATAAGGCGCTCGACACACCCGAAGTCACCGAGCAGGTCAAAAAGGTCCTTGCAAAGCGAGGGCTGATCTTCGGAATCTGGGCGGAGAACGGATACCGGTCCTACTTCAGCAACCAGAAGATCCGAAAACCAAGCGACATGGCCGGGATTCGGTTCCGTTCGCAAGAGTCGATGGTGCACGTGGAGACCTACGAGGCCTTCGGCGCAACTCCGGTCCCCATCGACAACGGCAACACGCTGATGAGTGTGCAGACCGGGGTCGTCGACGGTTTCGACAACACGCCGCTCTTCGCCATGGCGGCCAGCTGGTATCAGGGTCTCAAGGAAGGCGAGCGCCACATCTTTCTCAGCCGCCATTGCTACCAGCCCGCGCTGCTCGTGTACTCCAAGAAGTGGTTTGACACACTTCCCAAAGACATCCAGGACGTGCTCACCACCCTGCCTCACGACCTCACTGTGTGGGGGCGAGGTCAGGTCAGAAAGATCGAGCCAGTCTTGTTAAAGAACCTCGAGCGATACGGGTACGAAATCTACGAGCCCACGCAGAAAGAGCTCGCTGCCTTCAAGGCAAAGCAGAAGGGCGTTCCGGACCGAATCGCGAAAGAGATGGGGCCCGAGGGGCTTGCACTCTTGAAGGCGATCCGTAAGACATTCTGAGCCTTCGCCCATGAAACCACACGTTCTTCACGGCAAGAACATTGCCGTTCCGACTCAGCCACTCAAAGCGCGACAGGTGCTCGGCAAGTACCGGATTCGACGCCGGATCGGCGCCGGTGGGTTTGCGACGGTCTACGAGGCGTACGACACGATTGAGGGAATCCCCATCGCACTCAAAGTGCCGAACCTCGATCAGCTCGACAAGGAATCGCTGAACGCCATCCACCGCGAGGTTCGTATCACCGCGCGCCTCGACCACGAGAACATCCTGCCGCTCCGAAATGCCATGATGATCGACGGGCACTTCGTGATTGCGACTCCGCTCGGAGAGCAGACGCTGACCGACCGCTTGCACTACCGCCTCGGCCCGCGAACCGCGCTGTCGTACACCGAGCAGCTGGTCGATGCGCTCGCGTACGCCCACGACGTTCGAGTCATTCACTGCGACATCAAGCCTGACAACGTGATCCTCTTTCCGGAGGGGCACGTGCGCCTGGCCGATTTCGGCATCGCGAAGGTCGCGCTCCGGACGCGAACGATCATGGGCTCCGGGCAGGGCACCGTTGGCTACATCGCGCCCGAGCAAGCGATGGGCAAGCCGTCATTTCGCTCTGACGTATTCTCGATGGGCCTGCTGATCTATCGCATGTTCGCCGGCGAGCTCCCGGCCTGGCCGTTTGATTGGCCGCTGCCCGGCGCCGAGAGGCTTCGCCGCACGGTCAGCAGGGATTTCATCGGCTTTCTCCGCCGTGCGATCGAAGTTCGCGAGCGCAAACGATTTCGGGATGGCGTGCAGATGCAGAGGGCGTTTGAAGCGGTGGCGCCCAAGGCGCTCCGAAGCACGATCCGTAGCAAGAGAGCGTCGCTGTGAGCAAAGCCCACATCTTCGGAGATGTGGACATGGGGCGGGGAGAGCGCTTCGAGCTTGGCGGCTGCGAGGCGGTGGTGCTCAGCATTCGGAAACCCGAACGAGAGGGCCCGAACGAGGATGCTTCGGGCTTGATTTCCATTGGCGAGGAGGCCGGTGTAGCGGTGGTGTCCGATGGTGCGGGTGGCCATCCAGGCGGCGCCGAGGCAGCGAAGCTCGCGGTGCAGGCGGTCTGTGAATCCGTGGCGAAGCTCGGTGCAGAGGTTACGGATTTGCGAGGAGCAATCATCAACGGCTTCGAATCGGCGGACCGCGCGATCTCCGCGCTTGGGACCGGAGCTGCGGCCACCCTCGCGGTCGTCGAAGTGCAGGGCCACAAGATGCGCTCCTATCACGCGGGCGATTCAATGGTGCTCGTGACCGGGCAGCGCGGACGCATCAAATGGCAGACCATCCCGCACTCTCCGGTTGGCTACGCGGTCGAGGCGGGGTTGCTGGATGCCGGAGACGCACTGCACCACGAAGACCTTCACATCGTATCCAACCTCTTGGGTGCGAAGGACATGCGAATCGAGCTCGGTGCCACGCTCAGCCTTGCGCGGCGCGATA
>CAMYJN010000300.1 GCA_947258625.1 uncultured Polyangiaceae bacterium
AATCCATGATCGATCGCTATGCCGCACTGCGTCGTATCGAGCCCTCCGAGCTGCGGCGCGAATTCTGGCTCGTCACCCTTCATCGGAAGCTCAAAGACGCGGGGCGTTTCGTCTTCATCGACCGAGTCCGCAACAACCCGGATTTCCTACAATGGTATCCTCAAAGCCTCCTCTACGTGGGCCGGGCGATGGAGCAATCGCCAGCCTTCACAGGGCTGGGGGGCCTGTTGGCGAAGGCGATCCCGGGTTTTCCCGACAGGGTCGCGAAACCTGCGTCTGCATTGGAATAGAGCGGCAAGCGTCTGCGTTCACCCCATGAGCGAGAGGGGTGAAACCGCGCACCAAACTGTACGCTCTTCTCTCCCACTATCCGACATCCAACACCACCGGTTTCACCCCTCTCGCCGTCCCTACCAAAGTCGTGATTTGTTGCGGGCGCTTGGAGGAGCGGTAGACTCTGGTTTCGCTCTGATGAGAATCCCCCTCCACGCACTCGCTCTCGCCGCGATGCTCTTGCTGGACGCCGCATCGGTCAGTGCTGCGGATTGCTCGTGCGAACAGTTGTCTGCGGAGGGTTGCAGCGACGGTGCGCAGCTCCGCGAAGAGCCCACGGCGCCAACTTTGTGGTGCGAGCGAAGCGACGACCCACGGTGCATGCCAGCCAACACGCACGGCACCTTGGTTCACACCTTGGTGCCAGTGGCCATGAGCTGGGCTCAACCAATTCGATGGGACGCGCCTCCCCGCACCGGCATCCGATTGGATGTCCGTGCCGACGGAGATCCGCGAACCGAGCACTCACGTAGAGTCGAACGACCTCCGCGCTAGCGCCGGCCGCCTTCAGCGGGCGGTCGTCCCGGCATTTGGTTCGTTCATTTGAACGTTGAGTTTGTTTCAAGCTCGCCGCTCAGTCGCGGCGCGAGGATAAGATTATGAGTAAAGGTTCATCAGTTCTACTGGCCATCGTCATGGCGATCGCTGGATTTGCGGTCGGGCACGTCGTTGGCTCACGCTCCACTACCGAAGTCGCTGATACGGGCGGCGCCGAGGAAGCGCAGGCCGCGGACGTCATCGTCGCGGGCGACGTCGAGCGATACAAGGTCCCGGTCACCAGCGAGCAGCCCTCCAAGGGCCCCAAGGATGCGCTCGTCACGATCGTCGAGTTCAGCGAGTTCCAGTGCCCCTTCTGCGCTCGGGTTCTGCCGACCACGAAGCAGGTCGTCGACACCTACGGCGATAAGGTCCGCATCGTTTGGCGCAACAACCCTCTGAGCTTCCACAACAACGCGGCGCCCGCGGCCGCGGTAGCCATGGAGGCCTACGCGCAGGGTGGCAGCGACAAATTCTGGGAGGTGCACGACACGCTCTTCGCAAACCAGAAGGCGCTCGGCCGCCCAGAGCTCGAAGGCTACGCGGAGAAAGCCGGTCTCGACTCGGCGAAGGTCAAGAAGGCTCTCGACGAGGGAACTCACAAAAAGGCGATCGATGCGGATCAGGCCATGGCAACCCAGCTCGGGGCGCGAGGTACTCCGTACTTCTTCGTGAACGGACGACAGCTACGAGGGGCGCAGCCTTTCGCTGCGTTTCAGAAAGTCATCGACGAAGAAATTGCAACTGCAGAAACCCTTCTCAAGCAGGGCGTGAAAAAGGAACAGATCTACGCGACGGTCACGAAAAACGGCCTCACCAAGGCGGCGGCTCCGAAGCCACAAGCTCCGAAGGCCGGCCAGCCCGATCCGAAAGCGGTCTACAAGGTTCCGCTCAAGGGTAACGAGCCGCAAAAGGGTCCGAACGACGCGCTGGTCACCATCGTCGAGATCAGTGACTTCGAGTGTCCGTTCTGCGGCCGCGTCGAGCCGACCCTCAAGCAGGTGGAAGACAAGTACGGCAAGGACGTCCGCGTCGTTTGGATGAACAATCCGCTTCCGTTCCACAAGAACGCCAAGGGTGCAGCGAACGCCGCTCTCGAGGCCCACGCGCAAAAGGGCAACAAGGGTTTTTGGGCGATGCACAACAAGATGTTCGAGAATCAGAAAGCCCTGACCACCGACAACCTCGAAAAGTGGGCCAAGGAGCAGGGTCTGAACGTCTCGAAGTTCAAAAAGGCCCTTGCGGACGACAAGTACGGCAAGACCATCCAAGAGCAGCAGGCACTGGCCAGCAGCCTGGGGGCCCGTGGCACCCCGGCGTTCTTCATCAACGGCCGCAACCTCCGGGGCGCCCAGCCGCTGGCGGCCTTCACGACGGTGATCGACGAAGAGATGGCGAAGGCAAAGGCCCTCGTCGCAAAGGGCACGCCCCGAGCCAAGGTCTACGAGAAGACCATTGCCACGGGCGAGACCGGCCCGAAGACCGCACCCGCGAAGCCAGCACCGGATGCCAACAAGATCTACGACATCCCGGTTCCGAAGAATGCCCCGACCAAGGGCGCAGCCAAAGCGAAGGTGGTGATCCAGGAGTTCAGCGACTTCCAGTGTCCCTTCTGCAGCCGAGTCAACCCGACCGTCGCACAGGTCGTCAAGGAGTACGGCGACAAGGTTCAGATCGTGTGGCGCGACTACCCGCTCCCATTCCACAAGGACGCACAGCCGGCTGCTCAAGCGGCACGAGAGGTCTTTGCTCAGAAGGGCAACAAGGCGTTCTGGGCGTACCACGACCTCCTTTTCGCCAACCAGAAGACGCTTTCCCGAGAAAACCTCGAGAAGTTCGCGGAGCAGGTCGGAGGAATCAACATGAAGGCCTTCAAGGCGGCACTCGATTCCGGCAAGCACAAAGCAGCGGTCGACGCCGACATGGCAGCCGTCAGCAAGGCCGGTGCGCGAATCGGCACGCCGTCGTTCTTCATCAATGGCAAGCTGGTCCAAGGTGCCCAGCCCTTCGCGGCATTCAAGGTCGCGATCGACGACGCGCTCAAGAACTAATCTAGAGAAACACAGTCAGGAAGGGGCAGGACCGCACGTCGGGCTTGCCCCTTCCTTTTGACACGAAGGGATCGACACACTACATTCCGCCTCGTTCTGAAAACTAAAGTATTTTCAAGGTGTTGACGCATGGTTCGAGCGAAAGCTGCCGCCTCTAAACGACCCGCCAAAAAGCCAACGGTCGAAGAGCTCTACTTCCGGAGCGACAGCGCCTACCTTTGTCTCCTGCTCAATCGTCGAACGCGATGCATTCGCGTGATCGACTTCAGAGCTGGCGCGCTCCCGGCGAAACGCCTCTACATCCAATCGGTCGCGACGCAGGAGAACGTCCAAAAGGTGATCACGCTCGTCGAAAAGGACGAGGTTTCATCGTGGACGCGCGTGGGCTTCGTTCGTGAAGGGACGATCCCCGGCTTCTACAAGCGCAGCGACGGCCATCTCTGTGGATGCGTCATCGGCGACAAAACCGCCTCGATCGAGGTCAGCGATGCATCTGCAAAGCTCACGGAGCGGACCATCAACGCGGCCAAGAAGGCAGCCAAGGACATTCCCGAGAAGTTCAAGGGCGCGTCCGTTCGGCCAGTGACCGAAAAAGAGGCCCTCGCGGCGCGAGACGCTGCATGGAAGAAGAACCCGGCCTTTGGCTCGTTCGACATGTTTGGGCGCGACGCGGAGCGCATCTACTTCGACGCCAGCGTCCGTCGCAGCAAGACCAACTACATCTCCGCCGAGTTCCAAGACTGCTTTGGGCACGCCCTGGTGGAGGTTTTGCGCCTTCCCACGAGCGAGAACGAGACCCACGCGGTGATCGCCGCCCTGCGGACGCTGGCCGACAACCTCCAAGAGCGCGGAATCGTGGCTATGTTCGCGTTTGCGCCAAACGACAATGTGGAGATTTCCACGGCATTCGTTGCTGCCGGCTACCGCAAGACCGGTTTGCTCGCGCAAGCGATTCTCGACGCAGAAGGCGGCCGCAAAGACGCGATCCTGTGGTCTCACAAGTTCGTGAGCGCGAATGGTGATGAATACGAGTGAGCCTTGACCGTCTCGGTTCGAGGCCGCTAGGCTCGTGAACGAGCAAGGAGAGGCGCATGCGCTCACGCGATGACATCGAATCGTATCTGACTCGCGCCGAGGTCCCCTACGAAGAGGTCGGCGACGACGGGATGTGGCTGGTCCGTGACAGCAGTCTGGGCGAGAACATCGCCATCCAGACCGCTGACTCGCTCTTGCTCTTTCGAGTGAAGGTCCTCGAGCTGCGTGAGGTCAGAGACAAGGAGGCGCTGTACGAAGAGCTTCTTCGCCTCAACGCTTCGGACCTGGTGCACGGAGCCTACGGAATCTCCGACGCCGCAGTGGTGCTCACATGCACTCTCCAACTCGAGAACCTCGACTACAACGAGCTGCAGGGCGTTCTCGACGACTTCTCGCTTGCGCTCGC
>CAMYJN010000301.1 GCA_947258625.1 uncultured Polyangiaceae bacterium
GGCCTGCGGCATGTCGAGCCAGCCGTCGATTTGAGCGCGGAGCACGTCGGGGTTCGCCGTCAGCGCGTCGAGCTCTTCGCTGCTGAGGCCAAGCCCCGTCAGCAGCGTCTTGACCTTTGCGGCGTAAACAAACGGCGCCGCCGGCTCGAACGAGTCGCAGCTCGAGAGCGCCGGTCGCGTCGTGTCGACCGGGAAGTCCGGGTCCCCGGGATTGGAGGGGTCGTTGCCGCGGCCCGCTTCGGACCGCCCGATGCTGCCCTCGCACCCGATGATCGAGAAGGTCAAAAGCATCACGAGTAGGTAAAACGTCCGATATCCCATTGCTGCAAACTCCAGGCTGGCGAGGGAACAGAGTAGCAGTGAAATGAAGAAAATCACCCTTATGTGTTATTTTTGTGTGCTAGCTGTCTATTCCGGTACAAGCTCGATAACCTCAGCCGACATCGGGCTGTGGAACACGGGCTGCGCAGGAGGTACCCATGGCGAACATCGAATCGGTGAAGGGCCAAGTCTCACCGGAAGAGTGGCAGACCCGCGTCGACCTGGCCGCGGCGTACAGGCTCGTGGCCATGTACGGCTGGGACGACATCGTCTTCACGCACATCACGGCCAAGGTGCCCGGAAGCGAGTCCGGCCAAGAAGAGTTTCTCATCAACCCCTACGGACAAATGTTCGAGGAGATTTCCGCGTCGTCGCTCGTGAAAATCAACATTCAGGGCGAAAAGGTGATGGACTCACCGTTCCCCATCAATCCGGCCGGGTTCTTGATTCACAGCTGTGTCCACGAGGCTCGCGACGACGCAAAGTGCGTCATGCATACGCACTCGATCAATGGCGTTGCCGTGTCGTGCCAAAAAGACGGGGTGCTTCCGATCTCGCAGCAGTCCCTCTACGTGTTGGCGGCCTTGGCCTACCACGACTACGAAGGGGTCGCGCTCAACGACGCCGAGCGGCCGCGGCTGGCCGCCGACCTCAGCGACAACATTTTCCTCATGCTTCGCAATCATGGGCTGCTGACGGTAGCCTCTTCGGTCGCGGACGCTTTTCTAGCGATGTACATCTTCGAAGCGGCTTGCATGGTCCAAGTTCGCGCGCTCGCAGGCCAAAGGGAACTGATCCCGATCCCCGATCAGATCCTTGCGGGCGCCAAGCAGATGAAGGAGCAGGTCACCCACGGTCTTGGCGGCATGCTCGCCTGGCCAGGCCTCCTCCGAAAGCTCGACCGGGACATGCCGGGCTACGACCAGTGAGTGGGACTGAGTGAAGCCAAGCCCTTCGGTCGGGTCGAGTGAGCCCACGAGTCTCCGTGGAGTCTGGTATTGCGAAACTAGCGCTGATTAGACCGGCGGCTTCTCCGCGACGATTCTCCAGTTCAAATCAGCAATTTTGGCCTTTTCGGCATCTGTCCATGCCTGGCCACCGCTTTGCAGAAGGTCGAGCGACTCTTCGACCCAGGGGGGCAAAATGCGAACTGCTTCGAGCGCCCTAATGACCTTTCGCCCCCGGAGAATCAAATCTCTCTTTTGCTCACAAATCGGCCAGGCCGCGCTTTTCGAAGGAGCGGAAAGGACAATTGTGAAACCCGCCCTTTCCAAGGCGGCGCAAACGTCAGCTGGATACATGGATTGAGTGGCAGCGAGCGTGGGCAGAAATGCCTTGTGTAGGCTCACGTGCTCTTCGTTGTCCCAGTCAAAATGCGGCGTCAATAGATACTCGGAACAGGCATATCGTGCTCCAGGCTTCAACACCCGGAACATTTCTCCCGCCTGGGCATCGAGCTCCTCTTTCTTGAAGAACGGCCAGACCGCTTGAAAGGAAAAGCACCCATCGAAGGTTCCAGAGTCATACTCGAGCGGCTCGTGATGGTTGCCCACCTTGAAGTGAAGCCGATCACTCATTCGGCATTCGGCCGCCCAGTCGATCGCACTCTCAATTTGATTCGGGTCGATGTTGTATCCGGACACCTGACCACCCGTCAGTGTGGCGAAGTGGTACGAAATCCTTCCCCTCCCACAGCCCATGTCCAACAGATGCGATCCCTTCGGGTCTTTGAGATTCAGCTCCTTGAGTACAGCCTGCTCGACCAAGAGCTGATTCCCGTACAGTCCTTGGTATTCGTCTAGCTGCGGTGGAATATAAAGCTTCTCCAGGTCAAAAACCGAGAGTAAGTTGTTCAGGACCTTGTAGTAGTCGGCGACTGCTTTCGTTTCATCCGCCGTTTCGGTTGATTCGCCATGCTGCATGCGCTGAAGGAACTTGTAGGCATCGATGCAAGCTTGCTTGTCCTCGTCCGTCAGCTCTGCCAATCGCTTGAGTCCGATGAATGCAGTCTTAATTCGGTACCAATTCATTGGGTCGGTTTCTCGTTGGACGCAGCGGAAAACGGGATCTGTTTAGCCTAGGACACCATTGCGGAAATTCAACGACATCACCCCGAGACCAGCTTCGCGGCAGCCATCCCGCTCTTTCCGCCACCGAGAGGTCTGGTGCCGCGGCAGATAGGAGCGTATTCTCATGAGCCCATCATGGCCGAGGCATTCCACGAACGATTGAGCGCGCTCGACGCTATCTTTCTAGACCTCGAGAACGAAACCGCGTCCATGCACGTCGGCGCGGTGCTGCTCTTCGATGCGAAACCGCTGACGCTCGACAGCGGCGGGCTCGATATGGAGCGCATCACCAAATACACCCTGGCGGCACTCGACACGATGCCACGTTACCGGCAGCGGCTCTCGCGGGTGCCCGGGTTTGGTCATCCGGTTTGGATCGAAGACGATCGATTCAACATCAATTTTCATCTTCGCCACACGAGGCTTCCGCTTCCCGGAGACGAACGAGTGCTCAAGCGGCTCGTGGGTAGGCTCTTCTCGCAGCGACTCGACCGGAGCCGGCCGCTCTGGGAGTTCTGGATCGTCGAAGGCATCGAGAACGACCAGTTCGCTTTGGTGGCCAAGGCGCATCACTGCATGGTCGATGGGGTCGCAGGTGTTGGGCTCATCGAGGCGCTGCTTCAAATGACGCCTGTCGTGACGGAGAAAGAGCCGAGCTCGTGGACTCCACGTCCTGCACCAACTCGTGCGCAGCTACTCCAGGCCGAGGTCAAGCATCGCATCAATGGTCTGCGCAAACTTTCGCACTTCGGGCCCCGCATCCGGGAAAACTTCTTAGGCGTGGCGCGTGTGCTCCAATCGGGGATGAGGCCCGGCCCGGAGAGCCCTTTCACGGCGCCCGACATCAGCCCGTATCGTCGCTTCGACTGGACCTCGTTCGACCTCGATGAGGTGAAGGCCGTGAAGAACACGCTTGGAGGCACCATCAACGACGTGGTGGTGGCGACGACCACGGCAGCCATCCGGCGTTTCCTCGAGGCGCGCGACCTGGATGCGAACGCCATGGAGGGTTTTCGCGCCTTTCTTCCCGTCAGCACGCGGAAGACCAGCGGCGGGCCGACGGGAAACCAGGTCGCCATGCTGCTCGCAGAGCTTCCCGTGTCCGAGCCTGACCCCATCGAACGGCTCAAAAAGGTCATCGCCGTCACGACGAAACTGAAGAAGGATTCGAATCAAACCGCAGGTGCGGAACTCCTCGAAGACGTGGCCGACTTGACGACCAAGCGGCTGATCTTGGACATCTCCCGAGAAGCGATCAGACGACACGCCTACCACGTCGTGGTCACCAACATCCCGGGGCCGCCGCTGCGGCTTTACATGCTCGGCGCAGAGCTGAAAGCCATGTACCCGCTGGTCCCCATCCCGCCGACCCAGAACCTCGGCATCGCGCTCTTTAGCTACAACGGGGGGCTCTACTGGGGCTTCAACGGCGATTGGGAAGGTTTTCCGGACTTGCACGAGTTCGTCGAGAGCCTCGAGGCCTCGTTCGAAGAGTACAAACAGCTCGCCGCGGCGCGCGCACCCGAGGTTTCGGCGGGTCAGCGTCCAAACGTCAGCCGCTAGAGCGCTAGAGACAGACGCAGGATGGAGAATAGGAACCCCTAGAGGCTTCGTTCAGCCGCAAGCCAGTCGTCGAGCTCGTGATTCGGGGCGAAGCCGCGTTGCTCGGCGAAGTGGTACGCGGCGACGGCGATCCGCTGAGCCCGCTGCTGTGCGCTGAGCCCTGCGGCCTGCGTGGAGGGCGATCGCTTGGCGGCCGTTTTCGTGCGCCTTGCCTTAACGGCTGCCTTTGTGGGCGCTGGTGTCGCTGTCGTGCCGCCTTGCGCCCTCGGGGGCGCTGGTTTCCGGTTGGCGGGCCTTTTGGATTGGGACCTGGATGTGGTCTTGGTCTTGTTCGCTTCCATGAGGCCAGATATGCGCATCGCGGGGCTATGCGCAAATTTATGGCACAGCGACC
>CAMYJN010000302.1 GCA_947258625.1 uncultured Polyangiaceae bacterium
GGGCAACCCTCCATGGTCATTCGTGTTTTCGAGTAGAGCTGGCGATGAGACTTGAACTCATAACCGCCGGTTTACAAAACCGGTGCTCTACCAGTTGAGCTACGCCAGCATGACGGCGGCGGCTGTACTACGTGCCGCCCCCCGCGAAGTCAAGGTAATCAGCGGACCTTGATTGACTACATTAGCATACATATCAGTACACTTCGGTCCGGGGATCAGACTTTGAGCGTTTCGATCCGGTTCCGGCCCTTGGCCTTGGCATCGTACATCGCGGTATCGGAGGCCTTGAGGAGCGCATCGAGTGCTTCGCCGTGCTCCGGGAACGCAGCGACCCCGACGCTTGCGGTCACCGAAAGGTAAGGCGCATTCGGAATCGTCATCTTCTGAACCGCTGCCCGGCAGCGCTCGGCAGCGCCCATCGCTTGCTTGAGGTCTGCCCCTGGTAAGAGAACGACGAACTCCTCTCCTCCGAAACGCCCGACGATGTCTCCCGCTCGCAAGGCGGATTGCATCGCGCGGGTGGTCTGTCGGAGCACGAGATCGCCCCGTGCGTGCCCGTGCGCATCGTTGATGCGTTTGAAGTGGTCTAAGTCCAGCATCAACACCGCCAACGGGGTTCCATCGCGCCCAGCCTTGAAGATGGCGCGTTCCATGACGCTCATCGCGAAGCCTCGCGTGTAGGCGCCAGTCAAGGAATCGAACTGCGCCGCTTCCGAAAGCGATCGCTCGTCCTGACGCCAGACGCTGATCAGGTGATCCATGACGACCGCAAGCGGGATGTAAATCAGCGCTGCGGCGACGGCGCGCTCCGCGGCGACCTTGGCAATATCCGGTTGCTCGAACGACACCTCGAACAGCGACAGGAACGGAAGCACACCAGCCTTGCTCGCAAGGTGCATCAAGGACATCGACAGCAGCCATCCCCCAACGGCTATCCAAAGCCAGCGGCGCTCGAGAAGCACCATGCCCAGAAGCAGCGCGGCCACCGTAATCAAACCGCTAACCGCCGTATAGGGACCGAGTGCGTAGCAGACGGCCGTCCCCGTCACGATGTGTGCTGTGATGGTGACGACGAGAAGCCGCGAGTTCTTGGTCCCGCGGCGCACGTAGAATCGTCGAGTCCAGGCGTAGAACCCGAGCCAGAAGAGCAATGCGACACTGGCGAGGATCGTCGTCGTACGCAGCGCCATTTCGTCGTCGGGGCGTCGGAGGAGAAAGGGCCAGCCATCGAGCACGGCAAAGGAGAAGACGACGATGAGCAGCAGCAGGGCCGTGAGAAACTGGACGTAAAGCGAGCGGTCGCAGGCGTTCCAGCCAAAGGGCGAACCCGTGGGCAGCAGGGGCCCGCCGAACAGGTTCAGCGAAGCGCGCGCACGGGCCCGGGTCTTTGGCGCTTGGGAGCTCGATGGAACCCGTGGTGGCTCGCTATGTAGGCTGACTGCCATGTCGCCGCTTTCAGGGTAGCAACCAAAGGCGGAAGGTGTTCACTAAGCCGCGTCGTGGATGCCGATCGGTCGGGTCGCCAGGACGAGCTCTCGGACGCGAACCCAGCGACGAAGGGAATGCCAGTGGGCGTTTGCCATGGCCAAAAAACGAATGGCCGTGTCGTTGAAGAGGTAGCCATGCGTATCGCGAACGACTTCCGCTCCGATCCATAGGGGCTCCGGCTCCCCCGGCAGGGTGAGCCGAATCTGGAGCCGATCGCTGCTGCGGTTGCCGAGAATCGCGAGCGAATCGAGCAGCAATCCGTACTCGCCGAGGCTCGTCACGAACGCCGGCAAGACCTCCTCATCGGCGACCAGCTCCGCGTAGAGCGCCACCGGAAGAAGAGTTTCACGGTGCGCGCCTTTCACCATCGTCTTCGAAGCTAAGCGGCACGGCCACCGCGGGCAAAAAACCTGCCGGCCCTCGGGACCCAAAACGCCATGATTCCAAGGCACTGGGCCGCGCCTCAGCGATGGCGGGAGAGCTGATTTGACGGGGAGCGCAAGCCTGTGATACCCGAAAATGAATGGCGATTCATTCAACGGCCAAGAAGCGAAAAGGCTCCGCCCCGGAAAAACGGGACCGGATTCTCAAAGCCGCGATCCAGGTTTTCGCCAAGAACGGCTTTTACGCGACTCGGGTCAGCGAGATCGCAAAAGCTGCCGGCGTCGCGGACGGCACGATCTACCTCTACTTCAAGAACAAGGACGATGTCCTGATCACAATTTTCGAGGAAGGGATCGAGCAGCTGCTGACGATCCTCCGCGAAGTGGCGGAATCCGAGGACACGTTCGAGAACCGCATCAGCCGCATCATCGAGCTGCAGCTCGGCTTGCTGGAGGAACAGCGCGACCTGGCCGAAGTGATCACGGTAAATCTCAGGCAATCCTCGCGCCTGCTCAAGCAGTACGCGACACCGCTCTTCATGCAGTATATCGACGTGATCGCAGGAGTCGTCCGCGACGGGCAGAACGAAGGCGCGTTTCGAAAAGACCTCAATCCGCGCATCGTCGCGCGCAGCTTGTTCGGCGCCTTGGATGCGATTTTGCTCACCTGGGCGCTAGGGGAAGGCGACCCCCCTGCTCTGCGCAAAGCCGCTGCACATTGCGCCAGCCTCTTTCTCGAGGGCCTCCGTCAGCGTTAGCGGACTGCATCGGGAGGCGAGCCCAAATCAATGACTTCCTCACGACGAGACCAGACCTGGCGCGAAGCCTGCGACGCCAACGGATATGTCGTTCTCGAAGGCTTGCTGAACGCAGAGGAGCTCTGGAAGGTCCGCGATGCGCTCGCCCCGCTTCTTGCCAAAGGCCCATCGGGGCGCAACGACTTCGAGGGTACCAAGACCCAGCGGGTCTACACTTTGGTGGCGCGCGGGAAAGCATTCGAACGGCTCGTGGAGCATCCCGTGGTGCTCTCGATGATGGACGAGCTGCTGCTGCCCAACTATCTGCTCACCGCTAGTCAAGCGATCGCGATTGCTCCGGGCGAAACCCCTCAACCCGCGCATAGTGACGACGCGTTCTACACCGTCCCAAGGCCACGTCCGGCGATCAGCGTCTCGACCATGTGGGCGATCGACGACTTCACCGAAGCCAACGGCGCAACGGAGGTCATCGCCGGGAGTCACCGCTGGACCGAAGAGCAACTCGGCAACCTCTACGGCCGCGACGATTCCGATGGGCTAGCGCCGCACCATCAGGCTCAGCTTCGGCCGTTGATCATGCCAGCAGGCTCGTGCGCGGTGTTCGCCGGCACACTCGTGCACCGCGGCGGTGCGAATCGATCGAGCGCCGTGCGCCGAGCGATCAGCAATCAGTACTGCGAGCCCTGGGCACGCACGCAGGAGAATTTCTTTCTGGCGGTCCCTTCCGAGAAGGTAGCGCGCATGTCGCCGCCGGTACAGGCCATGCTGGGATACTCGATTCATCCGCCCTTCATGGGACAAGTCACCGCGCGCCACCCGCTCAAGACCCTGGATCCGGATTTCGAAAACCCGCTCGAAGATTGAACGCTCAGTTGCCGGGACGTAACTTTGCGCTCGGCTGCGGCGCGGCTAACCGACCACGGCGTCGATCATCTCTTGGCTCCGCTCCCAGAGCCGCCGCGCAGCTTCTTCATCTGCGGAGGCGCGGCTGGGTTTGGCCTCGCGCACTTTGTCGAAGTAGCGACCTGTGACGCCCTCGAGCTCAGGCGCCGTTGCGACGTAGATCGACGTCTTGGCGCCCTCGGCTTCGGACATGACGATCAGCCGTGCAAACGGCGAGCGGTGCAGCGCGTTGAGGAACACGTTGTTCCGCGTGATGTTGCTGCGGACGTTGCCGGGGTTGAGGGCGTTGGATGTGATCCCGAGGTCCTTCCAGCGGCGCGCGAGCTCGTTCGAAAAAAGAATGTTCGCCAGCTTCGAGTGGCCGTAGACCCAGAATCCCCGCCAGCGCTTCTCGAACATGAGATCATCCCAGTTGAGGGACTTCGGGCGGAAGTGCATCGAAGAGGAAACGTTGACCACCCGCGCGCTGCCGCTGGCGCGAAGCGTGTCCTGCAGCTCGTTGGTCAGAAGGAAATGGGCGAGGTGGTTGACGGCGAAGGTGTCCTCGTATCCGTCTTTGCTGACCGTGCGCTCTCTGTGCCAGACGCCGGCGTTGTTGACTAGGACATCGAGCGATCTGAAACGGCTTCTGATGTCCCAGGCCAATCGCTGCACTTGCGTCAACGAAGAAAAATCTGCCTGAAAGGTCTCGATCCGACCGATGGAACCGGAACGCAGCTGTGTGGCGGCATCTTCGAGGCGCTCCGCGTTGCGCCCCACGATTCCCACGACTTCGAAGCGCGAGCTCAGGCCGCGCGCAGTTTCGAGGCCGAT
>CAMYJN010000303.1 GCA_947258625.1 uncultured Polyangiaceae bacterium
GTCGCGCTTTTTTCCGCGCCCCGGTGGTTCACGAGCGACCGTTCCCGTCGCACCTGTCAGCAGCGCTCGCGCGATGACGACTCGTCGGGATCATCGCGGATTCGGCGCCGATCCGCACGATCCCCGCCACGGCACCGATCACGGCCAAATTTGAAGTGCTAAGGAGACGCTTCGATGACCACCGAGTCAAAGCCGATGGCCCCCGACCGGGATCCGCGCCTCTTGTCGCGCGAGTTTCTTCTTCTGCTTGCCGCGGTTTCGTTGTTTGGGTTCTCTTGGTCTTTCTATCTGATCCTGCCGAAGTTCTTTGCGGCCGAGCTCGGCATGGACGCTGCGGGAATCGGGCGCGCAGTCGCGATAGAAGGTCTCACGGCGGTCGCGGCCACGCCCTTGGTCGGCTGGCTGGTCGATCGCTACGGTCGGAGGCGTTGGCTAACCCTCGGCAACTTCATGCTGGCGATCACCGGGGCGATCTACGTATTCGTCGATCACGAAGGCCCCCTGCTCTACCTCGCGCAGATGTGTTGGGGCCTGGGCATGGTGATGGGGTTCAACGCGGCGGGGACGATGACCGCCGACATTGCGCCGAGCGGTCGGATGGCGCAGGCGCTTGGCCTCTTCGGCGCGGCGAACCTCGGCATGAACGCGGTCTCGCCAACCATTGGGGAGGTGTTGGCGGACTCCGTCGGCTGGCAGCATGTGTTCGTTGCCAGCGCCAGCGCCGGCCTTCTCGCTACGCTCCTCAGCACGCGTTTGAAGGAGCCGCCTCGACATCAGCCGCAGGAACCGCAAGCTCGCCGACCGATTTTCAGCGGCTCGCTGATGCGCGTCTACGGCGCGACGTTCGTGATGACCGCCGCATTCACCGCGCTCTTTACCCTGCACCAGCCGTTTGCACTCGAGCTCGGCGTCACCGAGGTTCGGAGCTTCTTCATCGGCTTTGCGATCGTCGCGCTCACCGTTCGGTTGGGCGGCGGACGCCTCATCGACCGCTTCGGTGTGCTTCGCTCCTCGGTGATCGCGTTCTGCCTGTACTCTGCGGTGCCGCCCATGCTCGGCGTCCTCGGTCCCAGCCATCTTTTCGCGATCGGCGCCATGATGGGGCTCGGGCACGGCATCGCCTATCCCGCTGTCACGGCCCTAGGAATCGAACGCGCGGATGCATCCTCGCGCGGCATGGTGGTCTCGATCATCCACGGCGCGTTCAATGGAGGTCACGCATTTTTTGCGTATGGCCTGGGCCTGGTCGCGGCTGCGTGGAGTTACGGCACCGCTTTCTGGCTAGCTGGAGCAGTGACCTTGAGCGGAGCGTTCATCTTGAGCCTCGGCAGACGAGCGAAAGTCGTTTAACGCCGACACCCGAGGCTCCGCTTCTGGTATTTTCCAAGCCGGTAGTTGGATATGGCAGCAAAGCGAAGGGACGATGGCGAGAGCGCCGACGCCAGGAGCAAGCTCAGCCGCCTTCTCGAAACGGAAGTCGAGCTCGAGGCGATGCTCAAGGAGGCGAAACAGGAAGCCAAGCGGCTCGTCGAATTGGCCGAGTCTGCGGCGGAGGATCGTGTCCAACAGTTCGAGTTGAAACTCGAAGCAGAGGAAGCGATCGTCCGCGATCGAATCGCGCGCGAACGAGACCAGGCCATCGCCTCGATTCGAGAAGAAGCTCGACGGGAAACCGACCAACTCGACGAGCTCGACGACGCAACGGTTAACGAGCTCGCCTCGTACGTGCTGGACCTTCTATTGGGCCGACCCGGATCGCGGGGTTCCGATTGATTCTGGAAATGTCCCGCATCCGAATGCTCGGGCCAAAAGATCAGTTGCAGTCTTGCCTGGGCTGTGTCCAGGACGTCGGCCTGGTTCAATTGATCGAACCTGCCGAGACCGAATCCTTGACGCCCCTGGGGCTCACCATCGAGCAGGCTCATCACGTGCGCAGCGTGCGCAAAGTCGTCGAAGACGTGGACACCGCGCTCGAGCTTTTGGGGGTGACACCGGAGCCGCCCAAAGCAGCCGAGGCATTGCCGCTAACCAAAGCTGCGTTGATCGCGGGCCGAAGCCGACGGCAGCTCGAAGCCGTGGCCGAGCAGCGTCAAGGGCTCGAAGAGGAGCGCGCCCTCATCCTGAAGTTTCGACCGTTCTTCTCGGCATTTCGAAAAATCGGTGACTCGGGTCTGGACCTCGACGGGATTCGAGTCTTCTACCTGGTGTTGAGAGAAGACGGGGAACAGGAGCTCCGCCGCATGCGGGCCGCGCTTCGCCAAGCCCTCGGAGATGGGTTCGAGCTCCTGAGCCAGCCGTCCGAGTCCGGTGAATCCGCGATGCTACTGGCCGTGCCGACAGCAGACGCCGCGAAAGCCGAGCAACTGCTCAGTGAAGCGGGTGTCCAATCTCTCGCTCTCCCCGACCAGTTCGAAGATGAAGGCGTGAGTGCGACGATTCGACGCATGCAGACTCGGCTGGACGAGCTGCCCGAGGCGCTCGCAGCGCTGGAGCGGGAGCGGGCCCAAATCGCTCGAGAGCGCGGACGGGAGCTCGCATGGATTCAAGCGAGTGTTCGAGATCACCTCGCAACGGTCGAAGCCATGGAGAAAGCCGTCGTGACACCACGAGCGTTCGTTCTCGAAGGTTGGGTTCCCAAGGCGGTGCAGCCCGAGCTGGAACGCCGGCTCGGCTCGACTTGCGGTCCGGGATTCGAAATCGAAACGATCTCCTCTGAAGAGTGGTCCGGTGACACCGTCCCGGTCGTTCTCAAGAACCCCCGTCTGTTTCGCCCGTTCGAAGCGATCACGAGAATGATGCCGCTGCCGAAGTACGGGACGGTCGATCCCACGCCGTTCGTCGCAATCTTCTTCCCGATGTTCTTCGGGGTTGTGCTCGGAGACATCGGATACGGGACGATGCTAGCTGCGGTATCCCTCATCTTGCGGATCAGGTCGCAAGCCAACACGACCTTGCGGTCGGTATCCGAGATCGGCCTTGCCTGCTCCTTGTTCACGATCATCTTCGGCTTTTTGTACGGTGAGCTCTTCGGCGACCTCGGGCATCGGATCGGTCTCCACCCCCTCATCTTCAACCGTGAAGAAGCGTTCTTTCCTTTCCTGGGTTTCGCCATTGCGCTGGGCCTCGTTCACATCGTGGTCGGCTTGCTGGTGGGCGCCGTAAAGATGTTTCGCGGAGACAAACGGCGCGCAATCGGCAAGGGCATGGCAGCCGTGATGGTCGTCCTCATCGCGCTGGCGCTCATGGCGGCGTTCGAGATGCTTCCCGAGAGGTTCTTCACGCCCTTGGTGATCACCACGCTGGTCGCCCTTCCGGTTTTGATCATCGGCGAAGGCATTCTTGCGCCCATCGAATTCGTGTCTACGCTAGGCAACGTGCTTTCGTACGCACGCATCATGGCCGTCGGTACCGCGTCGGTGATGATGGCAGTCGTCGCAAACCGAATGGTCGGAGCTTTTGGCTCGGTCGTCGTGGGCATCCTCTTCGCGCTCGTCTTCCATCTCATCAATTTCGTCTTGGGCGTGTTCAGCCCGACGATTCATGTGTTGCGACTTCACTATGTGGAGTTCTTTGGAAAGTTCTACAGCCCGGGCGGTGCGCAGTACCGACCCTTTCGACATTGGTCCGCGCGCGAAAGCGCCTCCGACGAGAGGAGCGAGTGAAATGAATTTAGAGATGGTTTTCCTGTACCTGAGTGCGGCGTTGGCGGTGGGCATTCCGGCCCTCGCCACAGGTTGGGCTCAATCCCGCATCGGCCCAGCGGCCGCGGCGGCGCTTGCTGAGAAGCCGGAGCTCACCGTTACGGTCGTGCTTTTGATCGCCATTCCGGAGACGCTCGCAATCCTCGGATTCGTGATCGCGGTCTTGATCCTCATGCAAGGAGGAGGCTGAGACGGCTATGGCCGGTTCCGACCTCGATACCGAATTGCGCCGCGCCGCGAACGAGGCGGCCGAGTCCATTCTGGACGCGGCGCGGGGTGACTCCGAACGCGTGGCGTCCCGTTCGGAACGGGCGATCGAGGACAGGCGAAGAGCACTCAAGGAGCTCAAAGAGGCGGAGTACGGCGCGGACGCTCGCCGTGCAGTCGCCAGCGAACGGCACGCCGCCATGCGCGCCGTGCTCATGGCGCGGACACAGGTCGTCGATCGCGTGCTCGAGCGGACACGGGCCCTTCTTCCAGAAGCTTCCATGGACGAGCGTTACCTCGCGGCCCTCGGCGCTGAGCTTTCCGAGGCATTGACATTCGTCGACGGCGACGACGCAGTGGTGCGCTGTTCCCCCGCGCTCGAACCGGCCGTCCGAAAGGCGCTCTCCGATACGCCACGCGTCCGGG
>CAMYJN010000304.1 GCA_947258625.1 uncultured Polyangiaceae bacterium
GCGCCCCAGTCGACCGCCATCGAAGGGATCGCCGACGCGATGGGCCGAGCCTTCGAGCAGCTCATCGTTTCGAAGAAATCGCAGGGTTAATCAGCGAAAACGGCCTGGAGGCCCGGTTCGGTCGCCTTGGCGAGCCGAAGGAGCCGTCGCCGTTCCCGAAGGACCGAGGATGCATACCCGTTCTGCTTGTCGCAGTGGCCCGAATTGTACCAGGCCAGGCCCTTGTGAACGTCGCCCCCGCAGCGGCCGACCGCCCACTTGTAAAGACCCAGGCCGGCTTCGAGCACCTCACGCTGACATGCGCCGGGACGACGGCTGCAATTGTCGCGGTACCGCGCGTTGTAGACGAAGGGGACGCTTTTGCCTCGGTACCTCGGATTGAGCTGTACCACGCCGCGAGCGCCGACCGGGCTTACCGCCAGCGGGTTGAGCCCCGATTCGCGCACGGCAATGCCTGCGGTGAGAAACGGGTCGACGCCGGCCCGGTTGCTCGTCTCGGTGATCAGACGTGAAAGCGTCGCGATGCGGGCGCGGCATCCACCGTCACTCACGCGGCAGTGCTGCACGTGAATCGGCTTGCCTTGCCGGCTCTCTCGGACGATTAGACGCGCGTCGATTGCACGCGCGAGCGCAAGTGACGTCGGGTGGTCACCGACCGCGATGCGGTAGTCGGTTCCTCCTGCGGCAGGAGCCTGCAGCTCTTCCGCGAACGTGGGACCCGCTTCTGTGCGCGAGTGCCACGCGCTGAGAAAAACAACGCCGATGACCAATAGTGCGATTCGCATGAGTCGCTCCCGATAACCATCAAGAGGCCGGGACGGTAGGGCATGCGCTTACCTTGCGCCACCCCCAGGTGGCTCAGGTGTATCCATTTGGCTACAGTTGCTCGACCTCGGCCTCGGGGGCCGGCTCGACCTCTGCAGGCTTTTTCTCAGTGTCTTCGGCGGGTTGGGGACTGGATTCCGAGTCGGCTTCCAGTTTGACCGGCTCGCTGTCGGCGCTCTCCGAACGGTCGGAAGCGTCGCTGGCCTCCGCCGATTCGTCGCGGCTGCCCTCTTCGCCGGCCTCGTCCCGACCACCGCGTCGCCGGCCTCGCCGCCGGCCCCGCCGTCGCTTGTTGTTGTCGGAATCGCCGTTGTCGTCGCTGCTGGTACTCGCCGCGCTGCTGGTGCGCGGCGCGCCGGCTCCAAGCGAGTCGAGAAGCTCCACGTCGAGGACGGCCAAGGGAAGCGAGGCGCGGTGAATCCCCACGCCGACTTCTTCCATCGAGACGGCAAGCGCGTCTCCATCGAACACAGCGCAAGGCGCGGCGCCTTCGGCGTGCGCCTCACCCAGCGTGCCCTCGCGGACCTGGCCCAGCGTGATCAGCCAGCCAATCCGTGCGTGATCGAAATGATGCAGCCCGCCGCGCAGTGCCACGACGGCGTCGTTTTGGATCGGTTGATTACCGCGAAAGATCGTGATCGCCAGCGGCGTTTCTTCGGGACCGCGCCGGAGCGTGCCCGCGAGGCTGAAGTCGCCCGCATCGGCGTGAACGCCTCGGAGCGAGTGAACGCCAACGGCGTTGAGCCAAGTGGCGAGGAGCTCCAGCAGGGCGCCATCGGGCAGGCTGCGCAGGCGCTTGATGAATGCCCGGCGAACGCTCTGCCGCTGCCGGTCCGCAGCACGGAGGGCGTCCCGCTCGGCGTTGACCGCATCGCTCGGCAGGTCCCATTCGAGCAGCGCGACGAGCCCATCGGCCTCCCGGAACCTCGGGCGCCCCCCCGATGCCCGGCGCTTGGCGTTGTCGCCGCGGACAGCGGCGCCTAGGGTCGGGGCTAGGAGGGCTGGGGTCCCGGCGAGCCTGCCGGTGTCGATCAAGGCCTCGGCGACCTGGACCAGGGTCCTCGGCTTGCGGCTGCCGCCGCGAAGCGCCGTTTCGATGGCGTCGGAAAGGTCCCGGCCCACGGGCTCGCCGGCTTCGGCGGCTCGGTGCGCAGGTGCCGGTGGCTCCTTCCGCGTTCGGCTGCGTGCGGCCGGGGGGCGTCGCTCCCGCTCCGGCCGGGCGTCTGACGCCGATGCGCTCTCGCCGTCGCGCTCGCGTCGCCTTCTGGGACGGCGCTTGCGGGGCCGGCGGGCATCGCGCGAATCGTCGTCGAGGTTGGCGAGAATGAGCTCGTCGTCATCGTCTTCTTCCGGGAAAACATCCGCGCCTGGAAGGTCTTGCGCCGCAATCAGAGCCTCTTCCTCAGCTTCCTCGGCCTCCACCGGGGCCTTGGCTTCTTCGTCGCCGGCCTTCTGCTCCGGGGCCTCCGGGGCGTCGCTGTCGGAGGCGTCGCCGGCGGCCTCCTCGATGGCGTCCTCGGGGAATTCCCGAAGGGCGAAGACCCCGGGCTTGACCTTGCGGATCGGAGCGTCGCCTCGGTCTTTCTTGACCATGGTGGCGAGCCTCGAGCTCATCGTCGTTTCTGGGGTTTTACCGACGTGTGAAAGGAGGTTTTTCTCGATCGCGATTTCGGTGATTTTCTTATAGTGGAGGGGCTTTCCGGCCGAGCGGAGAACCTCCACGGCTGCTTCCGTGAATGTCATTTTTGTATTTGTTCCTGTCACTCCAGTGGGCGATACGAGGGGTCGCGACGGGGAGCGGAGATTCGCTCCACCCGCGCATTGCTCCGTCCCCCTGAGGGCCGTGAGCTATGCTCGTTCGCACTTCCACCGGACAAAAGCGGTTTTTGAATTGATTTTCGGGTCGACGGACCCATTCGTCCTTTCTCGGTACCACCGAGCCCACGGCGAGGCAACGAAACGTGACCTCCAAAGTCGACAAATCCATCCTCGTCGGGGCGCCTATCGTGAAGCCTGGCGGATTATGGGCCTTAATCCCTGTGGATTTGACTTTGGCAGATCCCAGGCCCATACGGCGGGTTTGCCGGTAATTTGGCTCTGGCCGATCGCCGCTGTTACAGCCAAACGGGCATGGGCAGTGGTCGTTTGTGTCAGATGGGCGTCGCCGCTGTGGCACGCAGGACACGAGCGTTGGGACCCATTGCAGCGTTTTTGGGGTGAAGTGGGTTGGCCCGCCCTTCGCATTGGTCGCGCTTCGAGGAGAATCGAATGAAGGACAAAGAGATTGGCATACTGCTCGGGGGCGTGAGCGCGGAGCGCGAGATTTCCCTCAAGACCGGCGAAGCCATGTTCGAGGCGCTCGAGGCCCGTGGGTACCGGGTCCAAAAGATCTTCGTCGATGGGGACATCGACCAGGTGCTCAGGCAGACCAAGATCGACCTCGCGGTGATCGCCCTTCACGGGACCTACGGTGAAGATGGCTGCATCCAGGGCCTGCTCGAGACGCTGGGCATTCCCTACACCGGATCGGGCGTCCTTGCGAGCGCGCTTTCGATGGACAAGCTCAAGAGCAAGGAGCTCTTTCGGCTCTATAACGTGCCGACGCCTTCGTACTACGCCGTGCGACGCGACGACCTCGACCGGCTCGAGCAGATTCACAGCTCGTTTGGATTCCCGAGCTTCGTCAAGCCCCGCAGCGGTGGCTCGAGCGTCGGCGCCGGAGGGGCCGCGAGCATGAGCGAGCTGCGGCAGCGCTGCGAGGACGCGGGGCGGTTCGACGAGTGGATTCTCGTCGAGCGTCTGATCCGAGGCCGCGAAGTGGCGGTGGGGCTGCTCGACGGCAATGCGCTCGGCGCGATTGAAATCGAGCCCAAGGGCAGGTTCTACGACTACAAGTCGAAGTACCAAAAAGGACAGAGCGAATATCACTTCCCTGCCCGCCTTTCGCCGACCCGCTACCAGGGCGTGCTGCATCTGGCCGAGCGCGCGGTCCACGCCGTCGGCGCGACCGGTGCGACCCGGGTCGACCTGCTGGTGACCTCGGACGAGAACGAGTACGTCCTCGAGGTCAATACGCTGCCCGGGATGACCCCCACGTCCCTGTTGCCCAAAATCGCCGCAGGGGCCGGCTACGACTTCGGTGACCTCTGCGAGGCCATTGTCGAGCGCGCCTCCCTCCACGTCGGTGATGGCCTTCCAAGCGTCTCCGAGGCGGAGGGCACGGGGTTCGTGGGCGGCCGCGTGCCGATCGCACCGGCGGAATAGCCCCCCGGCGTCGAGCCGGCTGGAAGCCGACTCCTTTTGCCAAGGTCATTCTTGACAATTCCGATGTGGGAACCCATAAACCCAACAGGGTGAAGCTCTCGAACAAAGGTCGGTATGGCGTTCGGGCCATCTTCGACATCGCCTTTCACAGCGGTGGCAAGGCGACGCAGATCAAAGACATCTCGCGCCGGCAGGCCATCCCGCCCCGCTTCCTCGAACAGATCTTTCAAGACCTCAAGCGGGCG
>CAMYJN010000305.1 GCA_947258625.1 uncultured Polyangiaceae bacterium
GCGACGGCCTGGTCGCGGCGATGCAGGTGCTCGCGATCGTGCTGCGCGAGGGGCGACCTCTGTCCGAGCTCGCAAGCGAGGCGATGCAGCGAGTGCCACAAGTTCTGGTGAACGTCACACTCCCCGATCGCCGCGCGCTCGAAGAGCTGCCCAAAACCAGTCGCGCGATCGCGCGTGCGGAGAAGTCGCTCGGGAAAAACGGCCGGGTGCTGGTCCGATGGAGCGGTACCGAACCGAAGCTCCGTGTGATGATCGAGGGCCCCAAACAGGACCGAATCGAGGCGATGGCGAACGGCATCGCAGCGGAGGCCAAGAAAGAATTCAAACTCGCCCGCTAGCTAGCGCGGCTAGGGTGCGAGGGGCTCGTTGAACAGGACGGTGACGGCCGATGGCTGGACCCCGAGGACCTCGATGCCGTCAGGGAGGCCGCGAAGCTCGACCGGGACCGCCACCGACCCCTTCTTCGTCGAGGCCTCGCTCAGGCTCACGATGGCGAGCACCGAAGCCGGATTCAAGGCGTCTACCAGAGTCTCGGGGCCACGGATGCGAGCGGCGACCGCGCGAGGCCGGAGCGCTCGAGGAACGACCCCTTCAGCGTCGACCCGCAGCGGCGAGAGCACACGAACTTTCAACTTGGGTTGGACCCGCAGGGTCACCAAAACGCTCTGGGCATCGAAGCTCGTGTTTGCAGGAGCCGCAACGAGTTGAATCTCGCGCTGAACCACACCTTCTTCGAGCTCTGACACGTCGACCTGCATCGAACGAACCGTGCGGATCGAGTTGACGACATCTCGCGGTCCATCAACCTCGACCGCCTCCGGAAAGACTTCGGGTTCCCCCGCCCACTCGAGGCCCGGCGCCAGCGCGCCCTCTAGAAAGATTTCGACTGGAATGTCGCGAACGGCCCGAGGCGCCCATTTGAACACCAAGGAAGGCGGCACGACCTGCAGTACCGAAACACCCGTTGGTAAATCGAACATCTCCTTCTCGAAATAGTGCCGCGAGTCGTCGCGGGACTTGAGCTCAACGTCGACCGCGGGCAGCGCTTCCTGCCGGAGTGAGTTCAGACGGGCACGGCTCCCTTTGAGACGCACGCGTACCCGGTCCGGCGTCTCGGTCACCAGGATCATGTCCTTGGCGTCGGGTGGCGGCCGGACGACGACGTCGACGTAGACGTTTCGCTCCATGTCCTCTGCGCCGTGCACGAGCGAGAACATGAGGATCGCGATGCCGAGCGCGCTGGCTTTGAGTCCCAGGTTCTCCGTGACGAAGAGCCGCAGGGCGTTCAGTGCTTCAACGATGGCGCTCACCGCGTTTCCTCGGCCTTTTTCACCGTGATGACGGCGTCTGGGCTTTGCGAACGGCTTGCCTCGGGAGGCGCCAAGGTCGTGCGCCGATCCGCGGCTTTGCGGCGACTGCGCTTGGGCGCGTAAAAGAGGCCGTAAAGCGCATCCCGAAGCGACCCAACGTCGAGGTTCCGAACGATGTTGCCGTCGAAGCAAAGAGAAATCGCCCCACGCTCTTCGCTGACGACGACCACGACCGCATCGGTCTCTTCGGTGATGCCAAGCCCGGCGCGGTGGCGAGCACCCAAGGAACGGTCGCCTCCGGCAGAGCCTGCCATCGGCAGGAACACACCGGCCTGCCAGATTCGACCCTCGCGGATCACGACCGCGCCGTCATGCATGGGGTTCTCGAAGCTCGGTACGAACACGCTGTGCAGCAGCTCTCTGCTAACCGCCGCATCGACCTCGGTACCCCGCTCGATGAACTCGTCCAGCGCCGCGCTCCGCTCGAAGGCAACCAAGGCCCCGATGCGTTTCTGTGCAAGCGTCCCAGCGGCTTTGATCACTTCTTCGATCGTCTGGGTCTCCTTGGCGGTACGCTGCCCCCGAAGCAGGGGTCGCCTTCCCATTCGCGCGAGCGCGCGTCGGATGTCGGACTGGAAGATGATGACGACGATGACCGCCAGATAGGCGAGCACGGAATCCAGAATCGTGGTGACGGTCACCAAGCCGACGCGACGTGCAAACAGGTAGCCGACGAAAACGAGACAGAGTCCGATGGCCACCTGCATCGCGCGGGTTCCACGCAAGATGACCAAGGCCCAGTAGATGAGAACCGCAACCAGCCCGATGTCCAGGGCGTCGTGCAGCACGTCCCAAGGGCTCCGTTGAAAGAAGCTCGAAAACCCGGAGCCGAGCTCGCTCAAGACGCTGGTGAGCACCTCGATCACCGTTCGCCTCCTCCGGCTTCGCGAACGACCTGCGTTACTCGAATCAGCTGCCGCATCGCAAACACGTCGTGGACGCGTACCGCATCGACTCGTGCAGCTGCGCAGATCGCAACTGCAGCCGCCGTGCCGCCGAGGCGTTCATCGGCAGGAGGCGGCTCTCCGCCTGGATTAGGCGCAAGCTCGGCGATGAAGGATTTCCGCGAAGGCCCCACTAGTACACGGTATCCGGTCTTTCGGAAACGCCCAAGAGAACTTAGCAGCACGGCCGACTGGGCGGCCGTCTTTGCGAATCCGAGCCCCGGGTCGAGCCAGACCGACGCCCGTGGCACCCCGGCACGTTCCACGCGTTCAGCGGCCGCCAAGAGCTCGGTAAGCACGTCCTCGACGACGTCTCCATAGTCGGTGTTCGGCGACTGAACCTCGCCTCGCCCGCGGTTGTGCATGATTACGTAGTCGGCGCTCTTTGCCGCGGCGGCTTCAGCGAGCGCAGGATCTTCGGCGCAACGCACGTCGTTGACGACGCTGGCGCCTGCCGCGAGCGCCGCCGCTGCGACCTCCGGCTTGACCGTATCGATGGAAACACGCGCCCCGAGCTGTCCAGCCAGCACCTGGACGACCGGCACGACGCGCCGAATCTCTTCGGCGGCAGGCACCTGCTCGAAGCCTTCGCCATAGGTTCGGCCGGCCGGTCTCGACGATTCCCCACCGATATCGAGGACGTCGGCGCCCTCCTGCAGCAATCGCAGGCCATGATCGACCGCCGCGGCACGCTCCAGGTACTTACCCCCGTCGCTGAACGAATCCGGCGTCACGTTGAGGACGCCCCACAGCTCGGGCATCAGGACCTCCGTCGTCTACCCTGCGCTGGGCACCTCGCGCGGACGGGGCTGGAAGATCGCGCCCTTTCGCTTTTCTTCGTTTTCGCGGCGCTTCTCCGCGTAAGTCGGCACGCTCACGGTGACCGACGGCGGCAAGTCTTTGCCGGACATGATCGCCTCGATCTCTTCGCGACCGAGGGTCTCTCGCTCGAGCAAGGCCTCGGCGATCGCATTGAGCTCCGTGCGGTGCCCTTCGACGATCGCCTTGGCGCGATCGTACTGGACACTGATTATACTACGAACCTCGTCATCGATCTCTTTGGCCGTCTCTTCGGAGTAGTCCTTGTGATAGGATTGACCGAGGAAGCCCGTCTCCTCCTTCTCGACGTAGGAAAGCGGGCCGAGGGATGTGCTCATGCCCCACTCGGTCACCATGGACCGGGCGAGCTGGGTGGCCTTCTTGAAATCGTCGGCTGCCCCGGTGGTGAGCTGGCCAAAGACCACCTCTTCGGCCAGACGCCCTCCGAGTGCCATGGCGATTCGATCGAGGATCCACTCCGAGCTGTAGCTCAGGCGGTCCTCCTCTGGGAGCGCCATGGTTAGACCAAGCGCGGGGCCGCGGGGAATGATCGTGACCTTGTGAATGGGGTCGTGGTTCGGGAGCTTCCAAGCGACCAAGGTGTGACCGGCTTCGTGGTACGCCGTCGTCTTGCGCTCGTGCTCGCTGATTACCAGTGAGCGGCGCTCGGAGCCCATCATGACCTTGTCTTTGGCCATTTCGAAGTCGGACATGGAGACGACGTCCTTGTCCTGACGCGCCGCCAGGAGGGCGGCCTCGTTGACGAGATTCTCGAGGTCAGCGCCGGAGAAACCAGGCGAACCCCGTGAGATGATGTCCAGCTGGACGTCATCCCCGAGAGGCACCTTTCGTGTGTGCACCGCAAGGATGCCCTGGCGGCCATTCAAATCGGGCCGGGGGACGATGATGCGGCGGTCGAAGCGGCCGGGACGAAGGATTGCCGGGTCCAGGACGTCGGGCCGGTTGGTCGCCGCGATGATGATGACGCCCTCGCTCGACTCGAAACCATCCATCTCGACCAGGAGCTGGTTCAAAGTCTGCTCGCGCTCGTCGTGGCCACCGCCGAGGCCAGAGCCCCGATGACGGCCGACGGCGTCAATCTCGTCGATGAAGATGATGCAGGGCGCATGCTTTTTGCCCTGCTCGAACAAATCACGAACTCGTGAGGCACCCACGCAGACGAACATCTCGACG
>CAMYJN010000306.1 GCA_947258625.1 uncultured Polyangiaceae bacterium
GGCTTCGCCAACGGTATTGCGGTCTCGCCCGACGATACGTACGTCCTGGTGAATGAAACCATGCGGTATCGGACCCAGCGGGTTTTCGTTCGCGGGCCGCGTGCAGGCGAAGTCGAACTGTTTATCGACAACCTTCCGGGTTTCCCCGATGGCATCTCGACCGGCCCAGACGGAACGTTCTGGCTGGCGCTGTATGCGCCGCGAAATGCACTCCTCGACTACGCGGGACCCAAACCCTGGTTGCGCAAGCTCATCTATCGAATCCCCAAAGCGATGCAGCCGAAACCAAAGCGCCACCCGTTTGTCCTGGGGCTCGATGCCCAGGGTAAGGTCGTCCACAATTTACAGGACGCCGACGGAGCCAACTTTTCGAAATCCACCAGCGCCGAGCAGGTTGGTGACTGGCTTTACGTCGGTAGCCTCGCGGAACCCAAGTGGGGGCGGATCGATCTCTCCTCCGTTCAGTGAGGCCCGAACGCGTCCGCTTGCCCTCGAGGCCGTATCCGGGAATCATCGGCCGCAACTTAGATTGGAGCGTCGATTCAGTGCGATTTTGGCTTGTTGGGTTCGGGTTCTTGTTGGCGATGGGGGTTGTTTCCTGCGGCACCAGCTCTGGGACCTCGGGCGGAAACGTCCGCATCGTCGCCGCCGACGACGGGGCAGTGGAAGTCATCGTCGGTGGAAAGACCACCTTCACCTTGGCCGCCACGGGTCCGGTCGCTCGGTGGTGAACGAGGGGTCGAGCGCCCGCGTCGAGCTCGTTGGCCCTCCAGCTGACTCGATTGCGGTGGGCGTTCAGTGCGATGCCGACGGCACGTTTCATGGCTTTGGCGAACAGTACGACGCGACCAACCAACGCGGAGAGGCGTTCCAGCTGTTGGTCAACGAGCAGGGCAACGGCCGAGACGGAAGCCCCCCGTGTACTCACTCGGCCAAGACCGCGAAGATTTGCGCAACTGGGAGAGCTTGGCGTACGGCGACTGCCGGTAGGCCCGGGGGGTTGCGCGAGGCCGGCTATGCGTGAGCTCGGTATCGTCGCTGGGGTAAGCGCGCTGATGTGCCTGCTCAGTGGGATCTGGTTCACGCCCTGGGAAACCCTTTACTACAACGGTATCTGGCTAGTTGCCGCCGGCTTTCTTGTCGGTGTCCCGACAGGTTTTATCTATCATGTCCGTCTCTACAGGGTGCTTGCGCCGCGTGGGGAGCTGCCGCCTCGTTGGTACTGGAAACCGCTCCGCTTCAACGTGTGCCTTCGACGGGAGGAGCGCCCGGGCGTCATGGTCTGGTGCTACGTCGGCGGCTTGGGGTTCCTGGTGATCTGCGTGGGTTTGTTGATGATGGGCGCCGGGGTGTTGATGGCTCTGATTCAGGGAGTCGACACCTTGGTAAAGGCGGTGCTCGAAAACGAGATCGGCAAGCAAGGCAACGTCCACGCTGAGCTTGGAAGCACTTGGCGCTTCGTGATGACCCGACCGGATGCAGCCGCGCACGTGCTCGGCAAGCTGCTTTTGTATCTAGGCGAAGATCGAATCCTCTGGGGCACGGACTCGATTTGGTACGGGACCCCGCAAGATCAGATTAGCGCGTTTCGAGCGTTCGAGATTCCGGTCAGCATGCAAGACATGTACGGATATCCCGCCCTCAGCGCCGAGGCGAAAGCAAAAATCCTCGGGCTCAACGCGGCGGAGGTCTACGGCATCGACGTAGCTGCGACGCGTTGCGCGATTGCAGAAGACGATCTGTCGAAAGCAAAGCTCGCCATCGAAGAGGACCCTGTGCTGCGGCGACCGTCCTACCGTCGAGCTGGGCCGCAGAGCCGGCGAGAATTCCTGAAGTATCTGCGGCTGCATGAGGGGCAGCCCGGATAGTCAGCGACTGTCTCAAAGCCCTGCGAAGGTCTGCAGCGTGGCCTTGGATCGGTTCAGTGTGTAGAAGTGGATGCCTGGGGCGCCGTTCGCCAGCAGGGCACGGCATTGTTTAACCGCGAAGCTCACTCCTGCTCGAAGCGCGGCCTCGTCGTCGTCTCCGGCTTCGCCAAGGGCGTCCTCAAGCTCGGCCGGAATGCTGGTGCCGGGTGAAAGAGATGCAATGCGCTGCAGGTTCGTGAGGTTCAGAACGGGCATGATTCCCGGAACCACGGGGACGTCGATGCCTTGCGCGCGAACTCGCTCAACGAAGCTCCAGTACTTGTCGTTGTCGAAGAATAGCTGGGTAATCAGAAACTCCGCGCCGGCCTCGACCTTGAGCTTGAGATTCTGAATGTCGGCGGCAAGGCTCGACGCCTCGTGGTGCTTCTCCGGGTAGCAGGCCCCACCGAGGCCGAGCGAAAACCGTTCACGAACGAAGGCGGCGAGCTCGTTTGCGTGCGCGAAGCCCCCTTCGACCGGCGTCCAGTCGGTCGCACCCTTCGGCGGATCACCGCGCAGGGCCAAAATATTGTCGATGCCGTGCGCCTGCATGTGCCGCAGGGTTTCCTCGAGCTCGGCCTGCGTGGTGCCGGTGCAGACGAGGTGAGCCATGGCGGTGAGCCCAAACTCCTTTTGTAGCTCGATCGCCAAGTCGGCCGTTCGCTCCCGCGTCGTACCCGCAGCCCCACAGGTGATCGAGACGAAACCCGGCTTAATCGTTTGGAGGCGTTCGACGGCGCGAAAGAGCGCCTTGCGCCCGGCGTCGTTCTTGGGTGTGAAGAACTCGAGGGAGTAAACCGGCCCGACGCCGGCCGCGTACAAGTCTGCGATACGCATGGCGTCAGTCTATACGAGCAAGCCTTGCCTGCGGGCAAGACGACTCAGGAGAAGAAGCAACAGGAGCTGAAACACGCCGAGCTCGGCGATGGTCCCATTCCCGACGCTGCAGCCGCCAGCGCCCGTACCAGGGTCCGCACCGTTGCGCGGGCCAGCGTCCGCGTCCATGCCAGCGTCCGTGCCAGCGTCAGGCGAGGTTCCCGCTTCGCGCAGCACCAGGTCGGCACACTGATAGTAAATGTCGTTCCCCGGTGTCGTGTACGGCCGCTTATCGTACATCACTTGGATGACCTGAAGCGTGCAATTGTCGCAACTCAGATCCGGTAAGGTGACGGTTGCCACGTAGTCGCGCTCCCCTTGACCTTTGTCGATGATGCCGTCGAGAAGCACGGTGTCGTTGGAGTAGAGCTCCATCATCGTCGCGGGATCCACGAAATCGTCAACGCCGTCGTCGTCGAACGCAATTCGATAGTGCCCCTGATGATCGACGTATTCGTCCCAACGCACCTCGATCATCTCGCCCGGCTCGTAGTACGTCACGTTAGTCGTCCGTTCGCCACCGCCGACTCCGCAGGGACCGGTCTTGAGGGTATCGGGACCGTAGCGTGACGTGGGAACGTCCAGCCCCAAGTGGGCGCGCGCTTCCGCCGGCGAGAGCGCCGCGAAGGCAATGAAGAGCGCGAGGCACAGAAATCGCATTAGAACATCCTAACGTAGCGATCGGTGGCAGGCACGCCTCTGCGGCGCCTTGATCGCGTCCTCTTCACGGGCCAAACCTGGCTCTATGTTCCGGACTGCCCTGATCCTGTCGCTTCTTGCCGCCGTGCCGGCGTGCACGGGCTCGAAGTTAAATGAAGCAAAGTGGAAGGCGGCAGGCGCCGAGGCGGTGCTTCCGCTCAAGCAGAGCCTCAAAGGCGCGCTGGTAAGCGGCCTGGAGGACGGACCGGTGGCCGCGATTTCGACGTGTCGAGTCGAGGCGCCAAGACTCGCCGCAGAAGCGAGCCTCGGTGGCGTCAAAGTCGGACGGGCCAGCGGGAAGCTTCGTAACCCGAGCAATGCGGCCAAGCCTTGGATGCAATCGATCCTCGACGTCTACGAGACGGACCCCGAGCGCCGAGAACCGGCGGTGGTCGCGATCGACAAGAACACCGTTGGCTATGCCGAGCCGATTTTCATGCAGCCGCTCTGCGTCACCTGCCATGGTGCGACCCTCGCGCCGGACCTTCAAATGAAGCTCAGTGAGCTCTACCCGACCGACCAAGCGACGGGATACGCCGCGGGCGACTTCCGCGGCATCTTCTGGGCCGAGCTTCCCCGCAACTAGTCTGCCGCCCGGCTCAGCCCATCGCGGCGACGCGCTCGGGCTCGATGTAGTAGAGGACGCGGACTTCGCCGGGTTGTCGGAACGGGTATTCGTCGACCCCCATGTACTTCTTGGCCATTCGATTGATGTGTTCATCCGCGCCTTCGTTGGTGATCTTTGCGACGCGGCCACGAATCATGAGCGAGCGGTAGGGGTTCTCTGGGTCGGTCACGGAGATGGCGACTCGCGGGTCGCGGCGGACGTTACGGTCCT
>CAMYJN010000307.1 GCA_947258625.1 uncultured Polyangiaceae bacterium
GGCGAGGGCACAATCTTCAGCGTGACGCTCCCCGCCGCCGACGAAGATGCGTGATGAGTTCGCCAAAATCGAATGGCTGAAGACCCGTTTTGCCCTCGACGGCGAATCGAAGGAGGTCCTAATCGGCATCGGCGACGACGCCGCGGTGATCGACTTCGGCAGCCGACCTACCATCGTCACGGTCGACACCCAAGTTGAGGGCGTCCACTTTCGGACCGATTTGCTCTCCTGTCGCGAGCTCGGCTACCGCGCCATGGTTGCGGCAGTCAGCGACGTTTGGGCGATGGCTGCGATGCCGACCGCATCAGTCATCGCGCTCACCCTGCCCGCCGACTCGTCCGACGAGGACTTCCGCCAGCTGATCGACGGGCTTGCCGACGCAGCACGCACGACCGGCGCCCGCGTCATCGGCGGGAACTTGAGCCGAGGTCAATCGTTATCCGTGACGACGACCGTTTTCGGATTGCCGATCCACGAATCCCTGACCCGGCGAGGCGCGCAACCCGGAGATTCGATCTACGTCACCGGGACGCTGGGTTCGGCGGCGCTCGGGCTGGCCATCCTGCAAGCCGGCAGGCTCGATCTCGAAGGAGCCGACCGTTTCGTCGACCGCTGGAAGCGGCCGCCTCTCAACGGTCAAGCAGCAACGGTGCTCGCGCGAATCGCGACGGCGGCGGTCGACGTCTCCGATGGCTGTCTTCAGGACTTGGAACACCTCGCCGACGCATCGGGTGTCGGCGCGCTCGTCCATGCCGAGGCGATCCCCACGGCGCCTGGCTACCAAGCGATGTGCAGGGCGCTGTCAGTCGACCCGAACGTGCTCGCTCTCAGCGGAGGTGAAGACTACGAGCTGCTGTTCACCGCGCCCGCCTCCTCCCAGGCCGCAGCGCTGGGTACCCAGATCGGGGAAATCGTCGAAGGGTCCGGGGCCAGAGCGGTCGACGCGTCTGGCGGCATACTCGAAATCGACGTAACTGGCTTTCGTCACTTCTCGTAGAGCCAGGCGACCCGCCGCTCATCATCGAACTTAGCCGCCCCTCGCGCCTCTTCGGCCAACACCTCGTCCAGCGATGCGCCGCGATCGACCGCAATGCGAAACTCGGGGCCGCCGGTGAGGAGATCGACCGCAGGTCGGTCGGACACGAATTCATACACTTCCGTTCGCCAACGGCTCTCGGCAGCTAGCTGAGGGAGCGCGGCCGCAAGCATGCGCAGGTAGGCCTCGTACGGTCGAAACACCCAGGGGTCGGTGACGTGCACCTGAACCCCGGCACAAGTTCGTCCGGCATGCTTCTGAAACGTCGGCGTGAACTCCACGGGCCTCAACGTGGCGCCGTGTAGATCGAGATCCAAGATCGGGCCGACATCCAGCCCCGGCGCGCCCCAGAGCTCGAACGGCCGCGTCGTGCCGCGCCCTTCGGAGAGCGTTGTCCCCTCGACCACGCAGCCACCCGGATAGACCAGCGCCGTGTCGAACGTCGGCATGTTGGGCGACGGCGTCACCCAAGGAAGACCGGTGTCCTTCCACTCCATCGAACGCGTCCAGCCGTCCATGGGCACGATGCGGAGCACGCTCCGGTCGATCTGCTCGCGTTCGCAAACCCAGAGCAAGAGCTCAGCGACAGTGAGACCGTGCCGAACCGAAACCGGATACAGGCCCACGAACGACAGGTAGCCCTCGCGCTGCGCGGCGCCTTCGACGCGAACGCCGCCGAGGGGGTTGGGCCGGTCGAGGAGAACGACCTCGATGCCAAGGTTGGCGGCGACCTTCATCGTGAGCGCAGCCGTCCATACGTAGGTGTAGTAGCGGGACCCCACGTCCTGCAGATCGATGACCAGAGCGTCCAGGCCCCTCAGCCAGTCGGGCTTGGGGCTCAGATCTTCCGCGTCGCTCCCGTACAACGAATAGACCGGAACGTCCGCGTCATCGCGACTCCCGACGCCGACCATGTCCTGGGCTGCACCGGCAAAGCCATGCTCGGGGCCGAAGAGCGCCGAAACACGGACGCCAGCCTGGTGGAGGACCCAAGACGCCGAACGAAGCTTTCGGTCGACGCTTGCCGCGTGCGCGAGCAAACCTACATTGCGGCCGGCGACCAGGCGAAGCGCGTCCGAGTCACCGTCGGCGATGCGGTCCAGCCCCGTCCGAACCCCGGTCAATGAACGTCACCTACGGCCGGCGGCTCGGTCGCTTCGCCGGCGAGGAGATAAAGCAGAGCCATCCGCACGGCCACTCCGGCTTCGACCTGCTGTAGAACGACGCTGCGCTCACCGTCGGCGAGGAGACTTTCGATTTCGACGCCGCGGTTCATGGGGCCCGGATGCATGATGATCGCATCAGGCTTCGCAGGCCCAATCGTTCGGGGGCCGACGCCGAACGTTCGCGCGTACTCACGGAGGCTAGGCAGGAGCGCGCCTTCGAGACGCTCACCCTGGATGCGAAGCACCATGACGACGTCGGCGCCCTCGAGGCCGTCCTCGAGCCGATCGAAGACACGGACGCCGAGAGAATCGACCGCCGCCGGCAGCAGCGTGCGAGGGCCGACGACACGGACCTCGCAGCCGAATAGCTTCAGGAGATGCGCGTTTGATCGAGCGACGCGCGAATGCGAGATGTCTCCGACGATCGTCACGACGAGATTGTCGAGTGTGCCTTTTGCACGCCGAATCGTAAATGCGTCGAGCAGGGCCTGCGTTGGATGCGCGTGCATCCCGTCGCCTGCGTTGATGACGCTGCAGCCGATTTTCGAGGCCACGTAGCTCGCAGCGCCCGACGAAGCGTGTCGAATGACGATCACATCCGGATGCATCGCCTGCAGCGTTCGGCAGGTGTCTTGTAGGGTCTCGCCTTTTTTCACGCTCGATGCGGAGACGCTCATGTTGATGACATCCGCGCTCAGACGCTTGCCCGCGAGCTCGAAAGAAGTCCTGGTCCTCGTCGACGCTTCGTAGAAGAGGTTGATGACGGTCTTGCCGCGGAGGGTGGGAACCTTGCGAACAGGCCGGCGGGAGACCTGCAGGAACGCCTCCGCGGTATCGAGGATGCGCTCCACGTCCGCCTTCGTGAGCCCTTCGACGTCGAGGAGGCTGTGGTGGGCGAACGGCTCCATCACTCGCCCTCGGTGAGCACGACGCGATCGGCTCCGGCCGCGTCGACCCAGACGTCGAGGCGTCCGCCCGATTCCACCTCGACCACGCGGCCGACGAAATCCGCAGCGATGGGGAGCTCGCGGCCGCCACGGTCGCAGAGCGCCGCGAACCAGACCCTCGCCGGGCGCCCGTGATCTTGGAGGCACTCGATGGCCGCACGGACCGTCCGCCCGGTGTGCAGGACGTCGTCGACGAGCACGACATGACGGCCGCTCACGTCGAATGGGATGTCGCTCGGCCCGATCTTGGGATTGGGGAGCGCAGTCGCCGCATCATCTCGGTAGAGCGAGATATCGACGGCCCCGACCGGTGGTGGTCGCCCTTCGACCTTGGCGATCTCCTCAGCGAGACGCTTTGCCAGCCCAACGCCGCCGCGGCGGATGCCGATGAGGGTCAGATCTTCGATGCCCGAGGTCGCTTCCAGGATCGCAACAGCGATGCGTCGAATGCTTCGTTGGATAGCGTCCGCATCGAGTACGACCTTCTGGGTTCGAGCCACGGTCGGCGGAGTGTGTGAGAAAACGCCGAACGCTTCAAGCCTAGGCGAGCGAGAGGCCCCCATCGATGGTGACCAGGCTTCCCGTCTGCCAGGTTTGATCGAGAACGCTGATGATGACAGCGGCCACTTCCTCTGGCGTACCGAGCCGGCCGAGGGGGTGAAGGGCAGTGAGGTCGGCAAGTTGGGACGCCACGCGAGCCTCGATTGCTCCCGGGTCGAGGGTTTCACCCGGCCGGAGACGGGGCGTTCGAAGCATGTCGGTCTCCACGCCTCCGGGGAGCACGGCGTTGACCCGCACGCCGGTCGGCGCGAGCTCGAGCGCCAGGCCCTTGGTCACTGCATTGAGGGCAGCTTTGGTCGCCGCGTAAACGACCGTGTGCGGAGCCGCGCGCTCGGAGAGGGTGCTCGAAACGTTGACGATGGAGCCGCCGGGAACGCGAAAATGCACCGCAAGCGCTTGAGAGAGAAGTAGCGGGGCAGCGAGATTGACCCGAAGCTGCGCTTCGACCGAGTCGAGGCCGATCGCACCGACCGGCTCGTAGCGAGCGATCCCGGCGCAGTTGACCAGACCGTCCACGCTCCCAAAGGCATCGTTCGCACGGCTCGCCAGCTCGGAAATGCGATCGAGGTGCCTGAGGTCGGCCGTCAGAGCGC
>CAMYJN010000308.1 GCA_947258625.1 uncultured Polyangiaceae bacterium
CTGGTACCCGAAGCTCGCCGACGACGCTGCGCGAAATCCGTTTCCTTTTTCGCGTGAGCCTGAAGAAGAGCTTTCGCTCTATCGACTCCTCGCCGAAAGAAATTGCGTTCCGGTAGACGCGTGGAGGATCGACGCCCAAGCCGATGCCAGTCGCGATTTCGATGCGCTTCGCGAAGACGTAGCTGCATCGCTCGGCTTGAGCGGCTAGGCCGATAGAAGCATCGCGAGCACCCAGAGCCCGACCAGGAGGTTGAGTGCGATGCTCGACCACCAGGCAGCCCGAAAAGGGTCTTCGGCGCGAGCGCCGGCCAAGAGGGGCAGAAGCGGCGCCATTGCCACCGCGGCTTTCGCCGGGATCGGAACCGAAGGCGTAAAAACGAAGATCGCAAGGGCGGCAAACGCGATGCCCGCAGAGGCGAAACGCCGCGCGGACCGCATCCCCTGCCGAACCGGCCAGGTCTGCTTTTCGGCCTTGGCGTCGTCCTCGACGTCGGGAAGCGCGGTGAGCACGTTGCTGCAGACCCCAAGGAGCGCGGCTGGACCGATCACCCAACCCGGCGCGAAAACGACTTCGGTCTGGAGGTAGTAGCCGAGCGAAGGAAGGCCGATACCGACCCCGATGCCCTGTAGCAGCTCGCCCCCGCCGCGATAGCTCAAGCGAACCGGGTCGAAGCTGTAGAGCCACATCAGCAGCAAGGCCGCGAGTGCATAGAACGGAGTCAAGCTGCGCCCGAGAAAAACGAGACCAGAGGAATAGAGCAGGAGCAGCAGCGCGGCGGATTGTGCAGCGCGTTCGACCTGGCGTGCGGTCAACTTGCCTTCGGGAATCACACCCGAGCCCCCGGAGAGCAGGGTGCGTCGGCCGCTGTCGGCCTCGTGGTCCGCAAAGTCGTTCGCGAAGACCACGAACAAATGATCCAACGCGCCCCAGAGCATTGCGGCGGCCAGCCACCACCAGCTGAAGCGTCCCGTGACGTGCCAAGCGGCCGCCTGTCCCAAGATCAAGGGCACCGCGATGTTGATGTGGGCGAGGGGTCGCGACGCTTGAATCCAGGCTTTCATGAGGATAGGTCCCTCGATATCACGTTTCGATCCTGCTAGGTCTCCGAGGTGCACCCGCCCATCGCGGAGCCTCTCACGCGGCAGGTTCAGTTCTTCACCGGCAAGGGAGGGGTGGGCAAGTCTACCGTCCTCGCGGCGCTGGCCACGGCCGCGGCTCGCGCGGGAAAGCGGCCGCTGATCGTCGAGCTTGGGGCGCACACCTCGTCGTCGCACCTGTTTCACGGTCCGGACGTCGGATATCAGCCGTCAGAGGTCGCGCCAGGCGTCCACGCCACCCGTGTTCTGTTCGAGCCGGCGCTCATCGACTACATCACCTCGCGGCTCAAGCTTCGACCCATCGCCAGCCTGGTTGCAAAGAACAGCTCGCTGCGTCGTTTGTTCTTAGCGGCTCCTGGCGTGGACGAGATCGTAACGCTCCATCGTGTGGCGCAGCTCGCGGCGGACGAGCGCTGGGGTCCCGTCCTTGTCGACCTCGAATCCACCGGGCATGCCCTGATGTTCTTCGATCTGCCGAGCGTTCTCGAGGTGTTTCTCAAGGACGGCCCGCTGCGCCAGGTGGTCGATAGCGCAACCAAGCTGCTTGCCGATGAGCAACGATGCGCCATCCACATCGTCACGGTGCCCGAGCCTCTGGCCGTCAACGAAACGATCCAGCTTCATGCCCAGCTCCGTAAACGCCCAGACTTGCACCTGGGCTACTTGTTCATCAATCGCGTTCCGCGCGCCTGGCTCGACGATGAAGAGACGCGGCTCGTGAAGAGCGAGCTCGCCGGGGCGAGCGCCGGTGAGCCTTGGGCGTCCGATCTGGCGCTTGCCCAGTATCTCGCCCAGCGCCGACTGACCGCCGAGAGGTGCATGCAGGGCCTTCACCACGACATCGACCTGCCGACCATGACCTTCGAGGCACAGGACGAGGGGGGCGCCTCGATCATCGCGGAGCTTTCAGGCGCCATCGAACGAGCGGGGATTCGGTGATCGAGCTTTCCGACGATTGCAGGTTGGCGTTTTGCGTCGGCGTGGGCGGCGTAGGCAAGACCACCTTTGCAGCGGCCCTCGGGCTCGCAGAGGCCTTGCGTGGGAGGTCGGTCCTCGTGCTGACGGCCGATCCAGCGCGTCGCTTGGCGGACGCGCTCGGCATCCGCGGCCTCTCCGACCAGGCTTCCGACATTCCGCTGCCCACAACCTCGGGCGAGCTTCATGCCGCCATGTTGGAGACCAAAGCAAGCGCGGACGAGATCATCCGACGCGCCGCCCACGATGAAGCGAGGGCGCAGCGAGTTCTCGACAATCGAATCTATCAGGCGTTCTCCAACACGCTCGCGCGCTCGCATGCCTATGCTGCGATGGAGCGGGTTCACGAGGCAGTCCATGACGCGCGCTACGATCTCATCGTCGTCGACACACCGCCGGCTCAGAGCTCGATCGAGATTTTAGAGGCGCCGGCGCGTCTGGTCAGCTTCCTCGACCAGCGCGTCGTTCGATGGTTTCTGCAGGCCTCCGATGAGTCGCCGCAGCTGCGCGGTGGCGCGCTTGCACAGGGGCTCCTGCGGATTGTGGCTGGACAATCCCTCGTTTCCGCTCTCACCGAGTTTCTCACAGAGATGGCCTTCCTGCGGGAGGGGTTCTCCGAGCGCGCCAAGGAGGTCCGGGATCTGATGCGGTCGCCGAGCACGCGCTTCGTACTCGTGTCGTCGGCGGACTCGATCGGTATGGAGGCTGCAAAGTCCGTTGCCGCAGAGGTCCGGAGCCGGGATTTCGCGCTCGCTCACGTGGTGTTCAACCGCGCGTTCATTCCGGAAGCCACCCGTTCCTGTGCCGATCCGGTCAACTACCCAGAGAGGCTTGCCGCGCTTGCCCCCAAGCTCGAGCGAATGCGCGCGCTGCTGACCGCAGAGGAAGAGCAGAAGCGTTCCAACATCGTCGCGTTCTGCGACGAACATGGCGTCGGGGCCTGGTCTCTCCCCGAGGCGAGGCGACCCCTCGGAGACCCTTCCGCCTTGGCCGCCTGGATCGAGCAGGCGAGACCCTTTTCGCACAGCACGTAGCGTCCACCGGTGGTTTCGTGCAATCCTCCGGCCCAGCGAGAGGCGTCATGGAGCACATCATCAAGCACAACCTCAGCCCGGAGCTGGCGAAGAAGGCCGCGGATAAAGCCGCGGAACACTACACCAAGAAGTGGGAGAAGTACGACGCGAAGTCGACTTGGGTGACGGACAACAGGGCCGAAATCACGTTCCACGTCAAAGGTATCCACGTCGCGGCAACCGTCGACATGCAGCCAGGGCAGGCCGTGATCGAGATGCAGAAGGTTCCGCTTCTCCTCCGTCCGTTTAAGAACATGGCGCTCGATGTCGTTCAGCGGACGATGGAGAAGTGGATCGAGAAGGCCCAGAACGGGGAGCTCGACTGAACCCGGTCGGGGTCCCGTGCGCGTTCAGTCCTCAAGCGCTGACAAACTGCTTCAAGGCGGCGTCGCCGTGTACGCTGCGGAGCTTGCGGAGTGCAAGGGCCTGCAGCTGACGAATGCGCTCTCGGCTTAGCCCGAACTCGCGCCCAATTTCAGCGAGGGTGTGCGACTCTTTCTCGCCAATGCCGAAGCGCATGCGAATGATTCGCTGCTCGCGCGGGTTCAGAGTCTCGAGCGCGCGCTCGACGGATTTCGAAAGGTCCTCGCCGATCACCGTGTCCATCGGTGTTCCAGCCTCTTCATCTGCGATCAAGTCACGGAGCTCGCTGTTGCCGTCGTTGCCAACAGGCATTTCCAGCGACACCGTGTCCCGTGAAATCATCAGAAGGTTCGCCACCTGATCGGTCGGAAGCTTCATCCGCATTGCGATCTCCGCGGCGCTGGGCTCTCGGCCAAACTCGCCCGTGAGCTTGCGAGTCATGCCGGTGACCTTGGTGAGCAGCTCGCAGGCGTGAACCGGGATGCGGATCGTTCGAGCCTGGTCCGTCGTCGCACGCGCCATCGACTGGCGAATCCACCACGACGCATAGGTCGAAAGCTTGTAGCCCCGGCGGTAGTCGAACTTATCGATCGCGCGCATCAGACCCATGTTGCCTTCTTGGATGAGGTCCATGAAAGGCAGGCCCCGCTTCAGATACTTCTTCGCAATCGCGACGACCAGTCGGAGGTTGGCTTCGACCATTTCCGATTTCGCGCGTTCGACATCGGCATGCGCCGTCGTGACGACTTCGTAGAGCTTGCGAAGCTTGTTCGCGCTGAGTCCAGAGTCAGC
>CAMYJN010000309.1 GCA_947258625.1 uncultured Polyangiaceae bacterium
TCTGAGCGGCCACCGTGCTCTTGAAGATGAAGTCGACGATGGTGAGCGCGATGGTCCCCATCAGGACGAACGTGAGGACGCGCGTGAGATAGCTGTCTCGAAGAAGCCAGCGAAGCGACGGACCTGACTCGGCCCTAGGCGGTTCCGCAACCGCCGTGCTCGACATTTGCCATAGAAACGGTGTTGCCGCGGCCAGCGCCAAGACCGCGGCGGCGGTGAAAACCAGCGCAATCGGCGGAGCGAGGCGGAGCACGGCTTCGGAGAGCAGGGATCCCAGCGTGGCGCCGACGACGCCGCCTGCAGCGATCGCCGGAAAGATGCGTTTGGCCTGGGTGACGGTCACGGCGTCGTCGAGCAGGAGCCAGAACTCGATCAGCACGACGGTGATCAACAATCCCGTCCAAACGTAAAAGCCAAACGGCGCCCAGGCGCCGAGCTGTTCGAGTAGTCCCCAGAAGCCAAGCGTCACAATCGCGCCAAAGACGAGGGACGCCGACAAGAGCAGCCTTCGATCGCGCACGTGGCGAAGCACCTGCTCGTGGATTTTCAGCTCCAGGATCGCGAGCACGGCAATGGCCAGGTACGCGCGAGGCAGATGGTCCGCCGGCAGGCTCGTCAGAAACAGCGTGTCGCGCGCCGTCTCCATGACGGAATGCGCAGCCATGATCGCCAGCAGACCGATGAAGCCCACGGCTAGGTTTCGGCGATCCTCTCGGCGAACGGAAAAACGCATGTTTCAGTAGCAACCTAACGTCAAAACAGGCCCAGGCACATTTCTAGTGTGTTCGGCAAGCCCGACAAGCGAGCTAGCTGCGACGCAGCGCTTCCAGCTCCTCCACTGACCGCGGCCAGTCTCCCTTGAGGAGCCTCGAAAGCGCGCGGTCGGCCAGAAGCTTCCCGCCGGTTTGGCATGTCGCGCAGTAGTTGGTTTCGCGCTGTGCAAACACAATCCGCTGAATCGGGTCGCCGCAGGTCGGGCAGGGCTTGCCGTACTTGCCGTGAGCGGCCATCTCCGGGCGAAAGGCGGTCACCTTTTCGGGAAACGCTTCGCCGTGTTGCTCGATTAGACGCGCCCACCATTCCGAGAGCACCTCCCGTGTGGCCGCGTGCAGGCGCTCTAGCTGCTCCTCGGTCATTCGCGAGGTCCAAATGAGCGGCGAGAGCCTGGCCCTATGCAGGATTTCATCCGAGTATGCGTTGCCGATTCCACTGAGAATCCGCGGATCGGTCAAAGCGCGCTTCACGGTGTGATTTCGCTCGCGGAGGGCCGCACTGAAACTAGCGAAGTCGATTTCGAGTGGCTCGATGCCGCCGGGGTCGTGCTCACGCAGCGCTCTCTCACCGCGGCAGAGGTGCAAGGCGGCCCGTTTCTTTTTGCTGGCCTCGGTCAGTAACAGCGTCCCGTCTTCGAAGTCGAAGGCGGCGAGGCCCAGTCGGCCAGGGATCTTGTGCCCCGGCGATTTCCAGCGGAACCGGCCTGCGATCATTAGGTGAATCACGATGTAAAGCTCGTCCTCGAGACCGAGCACGATGCGCTTGCCGAGCCGGCGCAGCTCGCGCACGCGTTTTCCAACCACCTCGTCGACCGCAGGCTCGACCGTCCTCAGCAGGAACGGCGACACGATCCGCAACCTCTGAAGTGTCTTGTCGAGCACGCGCGGCCTCAGCGCATGAAGGTAGAGCTCCACGTCGGGCAACTCGGGCATGGTTATCGAAACCGAGGGTCGAGCCGGTCGCGCAACCAGTCGCCGGTGAGATTGAAACCCAGCACGCTGAGCGCGATTGCTCCGCCAGAGAAGAGGGCCACATGCGGAAAGCGGAGCAGCACACTCGTCCCCTGGTCGAGCAATGCGCCCCAGGACACGGCTTTCCCAGGCCCAAGGCCTAGGAACGAAAGCGTCGATTCAGCTAGGATCACTACCCCTAGACCGGTGGTCGCCTGAATGACGAGAGGACCGAGCAGGTTTGGAATCACGTGCCGGACCAGGACTTGGTGCGTCGGAATGCCAAGCGCCCGCGCCGCTTCGACGAACTCGCGCTCTCTCAGCGTCAGGGTTTCCGCACGCGCCAGTCGCGCATAGAGCACCCAACCGTTGACCGCGAGCGCAACGATCAAGTGCATCAGGCCGGGCCGCGCGACCAGTGCAAGGACGGCGATGTTCAGTACGATTGCGGGAAACGCTTGCACGAGGTCTGCGATTCCGGTGATGGCGTGGTCGGTCAGGCGCCCTGCGTAGCCCGCCCAGGTCCCGAGCAAAGTGCCGATGAGGACCGATACCCCGACAACGACGACGCCCACGATCGCAGCGAGCCGCGCGCCGTGAAGCAAGGCGCTCAAAATGTCGATACCATTGTCCCCCGTGCCCAGCAGATGTGTCCACGATGGAGGTTCGTACTCGTGCAGGAGGTCGATCGCGAGCGGGTCGTAGGGTGCGACCCAAGGCCCAACGAGCCCCAGGACGAAGAAACCGATCACGATCGCCAAACCGAGCGGCGTCTTTCGAAGGCGCGCGCGAACCTTGGTCATGACAGCCTCACCCGCGGGTCGACCAGCCCGTACGCCAGGTCGACGAACAGGTTCACGCCGACGTAGATCACCGCGATGACCAGCACGCAGCCCTGAACGACCGGAATGTCGCGCGCGAAAAAGGCATCCAGAAAGAGCGTCCCGAGCCCGGGCCTCTCGAAGATCTTCTCGGTCACGACCGTTCCGGAGAGCAGCGCGCCGAGCTGGGCTGCACCGATCGTCATGACCGGCAGCAGCGCGTTTCGAAGCGCGTGGCGGAGCAACAAGGCCACCGAGGGGACACCTCTGGCGCGGGCAGCCGTGATGTACTGCTGAGCGAGCACCTCGATCATCGCGGCGCGTGTCTGTCGAGTCAGCACCGCCGCAAGCGCGGTTCCAATCGTGATTGCGGGCAAGATCAAGGCCTCGGGGCCCGCCAAGTCGTCTCCGGGCAAGGGCAACCAACGAAGCTTGACGCCAAATGCGAGAATCAGGAGCGGCCCCAGCCAGATGTTCGGGATCGCCAGGCCTGCGACCGCGACCGTCGAGGCGATCTTGTCCCAGCCTTTGCCCGCCTGGGCCGCTGCGATCGTACCGAGAGGTATCGCGACGAACCAGGCCACGAGCAGCGCGGCAATCGCGAGCACGATCGTGTACGGCAGGACGTCGCTCATCATTGACCAGACCGAGCGATCGGGCTGCCTAAACGACGTACCCATACTGCCGTCGGCCATGTTTCCGAGGAACGACAGGTACTGCTCCCCTACGGGCCGGTCGAGATCGAGCGCGCGGCGAAGCTCGGCCTTCTCTTCCGGGCCGGCCTGGTCCCCCAGGATCGCTTCGACCGGGTCACCCGGAATCAAGCGCACCAGCAAGAAGACGATCGTTATCAGGCCCACGACGGTTAGCAGCGCGCGCAGAAGGCGACCTGCCAGATACCGCAAGAGGCCCGGAGACATCATCCGCGCCATAGTACGCCCAATCCTCGTCCCCGTCGGCTAACTGTCGTCGAAGGCTACATCCCGGCGTCGAGCTCTAGCTCCGATTGGAGAGAGTCCACCGTGACCCCCGCGGCTAGGGCTACGCAGATCTTCGCTTCGGCCTTGAAGATCTCGAGGTCGATGATCCGCGCAACCCGTTCCTCGGCCGGGAGGTTCTCACCAATGTCGCCGCTTTGCGTGATGTTCTCTGGCAGCACACAGCTGTATTCCCCGCGGCGGCAGTCCCCCGTGTTGTCGCAGGTCTTCATGCACCAGGTCTCCGCCGTACGGCTGGGGACGAAGCGCCACTCGACACAGGCCCCCTCGGGGCAGGTATCCGCATCACAGGCGAAGATCGTGCAGTAGCCGCCAGGCTGGGACAGGTCGCACTGCCGTTCGCCGGTGACCGAGCAATCGACGGAGCTCCCGCAGCCGTCCCCGATGTGCATATTACAACCGGCTAGCGCGAGAATGGCAAGCAATGAGATCGTGGCGCGTCGCATCGTCAGCGGCGGAGCATACGAGACCCTTCGAGCGATCGCCAATCGCTCTGCGTCTTCGCAAATGGGTGTTAGATTCCCTCCGGATTGCGACGTTTTTGGCTCGGGGTGGGGTGCGCATTCTTGGTCGGCGCTGGGGCGCTGGCCGAGGACGGACTCGAGCGTCTTGCGTCCTTGGTCCGCAGCGGAGACGAGCGCGCAGCGCTCCAGCAGATCGCCCTCTTGCCCGAGCAGCGGAGCGACGAGGATGCCGTCCGCTATCTCGAGGGTCGTTTGCTTTTAGCCGTCGGCCGCTCTTGCGAAGC
>CAMYJN010000310.1 GCA_947258625.1 uncultured Polyangiaceae bacterium
CCGCGGACCGCTTCGCGAGATGGACGACTTCATCTGGAAATTCGTCTTTCATCTTCTGGACTTCGGCGTCAAAACGCGAAGCCGCCTCATGCCATTTGCCCGTCTGCTCGGCGAGGCGCTCCACGGAGGCCAGGGTCAGCTCATTCCCGCGGTCGAGCGGCAGCGCCCGAACGAAGGCGTTGAATGCCGAAGGCGGATCTTCGAGTTGAAGCTCGTAAATCTCCGCGAGCTGGTGAAGCATCTCGACCCGCTCCGATGGATCTTCGGTGAATCGAACCTGAGCCTCGCGCACTTCGGCCAGCTTTCGATACTCCCCGACCTGCAGGTAGACCTGCTCGAGCGCTTCAGCCGCCGCCAAGGGCTCCACCGCGTCGTTCGTCATCGTCGTCAGCGCATCGAGCGTCGGCTGATGAGCCGGCGTCTCCGCCAAGATATCGCGGTAGATCTCGATCGCCTGAATCGGGTCCTCGAGCTGCATTCGCCAGAGCTCTCCGATTCGGAAGCGCACCTCGGTTCGCTCTGCATCATCCAACGCGAGCTCGGATTCGCGCTCGAGAACCTGGAGCAGCTCTCGCCATTGAGCGGTGCTGTCGAACAAACCGTCGAGGTGAGCGAGAGCCGAAAGGTCGTCCGGGTCGATTTCGAGAACCCGCTGATAGGCGTCGATTGCCTTGTCCGAGTCCTCGAGCTGCCCCTCGTAAATCTGGCCCATCCCGAGGAAAAGGGTTCTGCGGGCGTCGGGATCCGAGACGACCTCGGCCTTGCGCTCGTAGGTTTCGAGCAGCGGCGACCACTTGCCGAGCTGTGTCTGCAGCTCGATCAGGCGATCGAGTGATTGAAGGTCGCCAGGCTCGACTTCGAGCACCTGCTGGTGCACGGCGATCGCCTCTGCCGGCCGCTCGAGAATGTCTTCGTAGATCGCCGCGGCCTTGACGAGCTGCTCTCGCTGGTCGGCGGGCGATGGCAGCATCTTGGCCTTGTGCCGGTAGATTCCGGCGAGGTCTTCATAGCGCTCACCCCGCTGGAACAGGCGCTCCAAGGCGTCCGCCGATTGCTGATGTTCGGGGTCGAGGTCGAGCACTTTCTCATAGTGCTCGACCGCCCGCTCGATCTGTCCGAGGTCGTCTTCTCGGATCCCGGCGGCGCGAAGCCGGAGGTCGATTGCGAGGTCCGGCTCGTCCGAAGACGCTGCGACTTCCTCGTACACGGCGGCGAGCGCATCGGCCGCTCCCACGGCAGCGCCGAGCCGCTCGAGCTCCGCTCTCGCTTTGGGGTCTCCGGCGTCTTCGCGAAACGCACGCGCATAGCTGTCGAACGCCCCATGCAGGTCGCTCAGCGAGAACTCCTTCAACTTTGCGATTTCGTTGAAGAGCGCCATCCGTCGCTCGGGTGCGGTCGCATGATTCGCTTGAATCTCGTAAACCTCGACCAGTCGGCCCGACGCTCCACTTCCCTCGTAGATCGGCTCGAGGATGTCGGCGACGGTCGCCTGATGCTCCGCAGACTCGAGCAGCCGCTCGAGCGCGCCGAGAGCCGATGGATTGCCGGCATCGTTGGCCAGCACGTCGCGGTAAATTTCGATCGCCGAATCGGTCGATCCCATTCGCTCTTCCCTGAGGTCCGCGAGGCGAAGAAGGAGGACCGTCTGTTCGCTTTGGCCGTCCGTCATCGAGAGCTGGCGCTCGACGTTGTCGGCAAGGTCGCCCCAGAGTCCCTGTCGTGCGAGCAAGCCGTCGAGGGCGATCAGGGCCTCTCGGTTGGTCGGATCCAGCTCGAGGATCTCGTTCTGCAGCGCGATCGCCTGATCGCTCTCCTCCAGCAGCTCGGCATGGATACGCGACATTTCGGTGAGAACACCGATTTTCTCATCCGGGTCCCCGTGCGCTTCGGCTCGCGAGCGGAGAACGCCGACGAGCTCTGGCCATCGCTGCGCGCCGCGGTAGACGGCATCGAGCAAATCGAGCACCTCGAAGTCACCCGAGTCGGCTTCAAGTACTTTGCGGTATGCCGAAACCGCAGCTTCCGGGTTCCCGAGCTGGGTGTCGTGAATTTGCGCGGTCTTGATCCAAAGCGATCGGCTCAGCGCAGGGTCCTCGACCGTGGCCGCCAGGTCCCCGGTGAGCTCCGCAACCGAGTCGAACAGGTCGTGCTCGCTCGCAAGCACCTCGAGCCGCGACAAAGTCGCAACGTCCGACGGTACTTCGCGGAACGCATCGCTGAGTGACGAAAACCCCCGGCCGGCGTCACCGATGTGTTGGAAGTACGTGTCGGCGACGCGGGTGAGCAGCTGCAGCCTCTCCCGGGGGACGCTGCTAAAGGCGTGCTGAACGCGAAGCGCATTGACGTACGGCCCCCACTCCTCGCTGATCTCGTAGATCGGCTCGAGAACCCGAGACGCCTCAGCGGCTACTTCGTGGTCGTCGAGCAACTCCTCGAGCCGGGCCTTGGCGCCGTCATGCTCCGCCATCAGCGAAAGCACCTCGCGGTAGAGCTCTACAGAGCGCGGCTTGTCAGCCAGCTTGGATTCGCAAACACGGCCCAAGCGAAACTTGAGCGCGGCGAGCTCTTCGTGGCTCTCGGGGCCGGCCTCGATACGGCGCTCGAGAAGCTGGCCCAGGTCTTGCCATCGGCTCTCCGTCTCGTAGAGCTGCTCGAGCTCGCTGCAGGCGTCGCTTTGCTCGACGCCATATTCGTCGACGATGCCTTCAAACGCCTCGATCGCATTCTCGCGGTCGCTCAGCGCATCGGCAAAAAGACGGGCGCGACGATAGGCGATTTCGAGCCGCGCGTCCGGGTCCTCTTCGAGCTCGATTCGCCGAGCGTAGATGTCCAGAAGGTCGCGGAATCGCTCGGTGCGAACGTACAGGTCTCCAAGCGCACTGATCGCATCGAGATTGTTGCTCTCGGCGTCGTAGACGAGCTCGTACTGCTCGATTGCCTCGTCGATTTGATCGAGCTGCGCCAAGGTCTGGCCGTAGCTGAGCCGAATCGGGACGGCCTGATGCGGATCGGAAACCCCCTCGATGGCCGACTCGAAGCCCGAGACCAATCGGTCCCAGCCGTTCATCTCCTCGGCCAGCCGCTCGACGTCGACCCGCGCCTCGTCGTGCGTCGGCGCTAGCGAAAACGCTTCCAGGTAACGCTCGAACGCGACCTCGGGCTGCCGTAGGCGCTCTTCGAACACATGGCCGATCTTACGCAGGAGGTCGATCTTGGAATCATCGCCCCCGGCATGCGCAAAGCGCACCTCGAGGACCGAAACCAACTTACGCGCGTCATGCGCCTCTTCGTAAATCGGCGTCAGCGCCTCGGCGGCCTGCACGTTGTCCGGGTCGGTGGCCAGAATCTTTTCGTACACGCGCGCGGCACGGTCGGCTTTCCCCTTTTTGTCTTCCCAGAGGCGGGCCGCCCTGAACAAAAGCGCGACGCGCTCCTCCGGGCTGGTTTCCTGCGCTTCGGCCTGCCGCTCCACGATTCGGATCAGCTCGTCCCACTTCTCGTTCGCCGCGTAGAAGGCCTCGAGGTCGTCCCAAGCACCGAGCGAAACGTAGCGCCGCTTGAGCTGTTCCTGCGCTCGGCGATCGGAAGGATCGAGATCGAGCAGCTTCTTGAACGCGCCAATCGCCCCTTCGTCGTTGCCGATCTTGTCGGCGTAAATCATCCCGAGCTTTTGGAGCTGTTGTTTCATCGAGGCGACGTCGGTGTCGCTGGCGACCAGCGTCTCCAAGACCTCGGCCAGCGGCTCCCACTGGCGCGCGCGCTCGTAAAGCTGCGCCAAATTGCTCAGTGCGTTCGGATTATCGGGGTCGGTCGCGAGGACCTTCTGCCAAAGCTCGATACACACATCGGGCTTGCGGAGCCGCTGCGTCGCGAGCTCGGCCATTTCCTCGTAGCGCAGCACTCGATCGTCCTCGGAGAGAAGCTCGACCTCTCGCTGCATGGTGCGAATCAGCTTCTCCCAATCGCGACGCTTCTCGTACATCTCCTTGAGGCGCTCGATCGCATCGATGTCCTCGGGAGCGAGCTCCAACACGTGCTCGAAACACTTGATCGCCTCGGCCTGGTTGCTCGATCGTTCGAGGTAGAGCATGCCCGCTTGGCGGAACAGGTCCACCTTCCCCGCGGGCGCCTGCACCAGCTCGGCCTTCTGAAGGATGGAGCGAATCATGTCCGACCATCGCTTCTGTTGCTCGAACTTCTCGATCGCGTCGTCGAGCTTCTGGAGCTCAGCCTCTTCGGCCGCCGTCAGCTCTCGAACCTCATCCCCCGATTGTTCTTCCGACATCTT
>CAMYJN010000311.1 GCA_947258625.1 uncultured Polyangiaceae bacterium
CACCGCTCGGGATGTTCTCGCCATCGCTGCGCTCGTGCAGTCCACCTTCGCAACCGGTGGAGGCGGCGAGCATCGGCAGCTACAGCTCTTGCAGGGCTTGGCTGGCCTGTTCCCCGGGGACGCCGACGCAGCATGCAAGATCTGGCGCGATATTCGGCAGGCGAACGATCCAGAGCGGCAAAACACCAGCCAGATTCCCTTCGAAACGCAGTCCCCTCCCACGATCGACGAGGCGGCGTGCCCGCTGGATGAGGGTTTCGCCGCGGCTTACCCCGGCGCAGCATTGTTCGACGAGGGTACCGTCCAAGAACTGGAGCTTCTCACGATCGAGGACTGCGTGGAGCCCGGCGCCGCGATGCCCGGCGACATCGAGTGCCCGGCGTTCGGACAAGACGTCGTCGGCGATCCGGTCGCGTCCGCAGCCGCGGTGATGATCTTCAGACCCGGCGCAGCCCAGGGCGTCCAGTTCGCAAGCGGTATACCGTATCGCGCGGAGGACCCCAACCTCGACCGTCTGCGTGCCGGACGCGTGCGTGCCCAAGCCACACTCGAAGGCGTTCGGCTCGCGTTGAATGGGGACAGCTTTCCCGACGCCATGTCGAATGCGATCCTCGTGAACGCGGATCAAACCGAGGACGGTCATCCGATCGCGGTATTTGGTCCGCAAACGGGATATTTTTCGCCGCAGTTTCTCGTCGAGTTCTCTCAGCAAGGGGGTGGCATCCACAGCAGGGGGATGGCGTTCGCGGGGCTTCCGTACGTGATCATCGGTCGCGGGATCGACCACTCCTGGAGCGCGACCTCGTCCGGGGACGACATCACCGATGTGCGGGTGCTGCGCCTCTGTGAAATGGACGGCGCTGATCCGACGCGCGCGTCGACGAGCTACCTCTATGACGGAGTTTGCACGGCGATGCTCCAGCGAACGGACACCTGGACGGCGGAAACGAATCTGACGACGGCCGGCACGCCCAATCAACGTGTAACGCGGAACATCCTCCGTGCTCCTGATTACGGGCCGGTGTTTGCCACTGCGACGGTCGAGGGAGCCCCGGTCGCGCTCGTCGTGCAGCGCTCCACATTTTTTGGAGAGGTCGACTCGGTCCGACCGTTCCTCGCGACCGCGCGCAACGACATGGTGGACCCCGACGCATTTTTCGACGTATTCAATAGCCTCACGGGAACGTTTAACTGGTTCTACGTAGACGCAAGCAATATCGCGTATTTCAATTCGGGGCTTCTTCCGATTCGCGCGCCGGGCATCCATCCTGACTTGCCGCAGTGGGGAACGGGCGAGTTTGATTGGCAGCAGACAAGCACCGGACGCATCAATCCCGCGTTCAGCTTCGATAATTTCCTGCCCCTCGAGAACCACCCGCGAGAAACGAACCCGCCCGCTGGCTATTTTGCGAACTGGAACAACGCACAGGCGCCTGGGTTTTACGCCAACGATGCGCAGACCGGATACGGTCCAGTGTACCGGTCGGAGCTCCTTTCCCGGCGACTGGATGCCTTCAGGGCACGAGATGGATCCCCGCTGCACACGCGAGCGAGCATGGTGCAGATCATGATCGACGCGGGCACGACAGACCTGCGGGGCCAGGAGGTGTTGCCCCGCGTCTTCGAGGTGCTGGGCGACGTCAGCGACTTGAGCACTTCCGAGCAGGAGGTCGTGCAGCTCATGAAGGACTGGGTTGCAAGCGGGCCGGACGGCCTCGGCGCCATGCGGCGGGATCGAGGGGGACCCGGTCTCGACGTCGAGAGCCTCCAATACGAGGACCGCACCGCCGTGGCATTCATGGATCGCTGGTGGAACGCGATGATCGACGCCGTGCTACCGCAACTCGTGCAGGTGGAGGACGCAGGTGTCATGGTGGGCGGCCGTCACGACGCGCCCGGGGCCAATGGCTCTGCATTTCAGGGTGGCTACTATGGATACGTGCTGCGTGTGCTCGAAATGGCACTCGGTCAGAGTGGGGCGCCTTATCAACAACTCGCCTGCGCCGAGACGGGACAGCTATCGGACTGCCGCGCAGCGCTCGTCACGAGCCTTCAGGAGACGATCGCAGACCTCGGTAGCGACATGGCGCAGTGGGACCCTTCGCTCGAAGCCGACGACGCCATCAATGCCACAGCGCTTGGTCTCGCGGACCCTCCGAACATTCATTGGCAAAACCGACCGACCTGGCAGCAAGTCGTTCAGCCCAGTCGAGAGGTATTGCAATGATCTCAACGCCAATCCCTCGCGCCTCGGGGTCGCAGTCGTAGATCTACTCCGCGGTCACGATGCCAGCTTCGAGCAAGGCTTCGATTTCATTCTTCGAGTACCCGGCCTCGGCCAGAATTTCTCGGCTGTGCTCACCGGCGCGCGGCACCGGTAAGCGCAGGCCAAAGCGGTGTCCGTCCATTTCGAGGGGTAGGGCCGGGAGCTTGGTTTCGTAGCCTTTGCGCTCGCCGTCGGTGACCGTGAATGGCAGCAATCCGCCGCCTGCGTTCAGATGTGGGTCGTCGAACAGCTCGTCCGGCCGCGTAATCGGCGCAAACGGCAAGCCGCTCGCGTCGAGCTTGGCCATCAGCTCTGCCTTCGTGTAGCTCGCAAAGACGCGCTTGATGATCGGCAGCAGCCGGTCCTTTTCGGCGGCTCGCCCATCGTTCGTCGCAAGCGATTCGTCGGCGGCCAGCTCGTTCAAGCCAAACGCATCGCACAAAATTTCCCACTGCTTGTCGCTCACGATACCGACGAACACCAAATCGTCGTCCTCGGTTTCAAACACCTGGTAGATTGCCCAGGCCGAGATGCGCGCGGGCATCGGTGCGGCCGCCTCGCCGGTGACTGCGTATTGGGCCATGTGCTGACCCATCAGGAACACGGTGCTCTCGAACAGCGACGCGATGACTTTTTGACCTTCGCCCGTCTCCTTGCGTTGCAGCAGCGCTCCGAGAATGCCAAGCGCACCAAACATCCCCCCCTGCACGTCGATGACCGATGCGCCCGCGCGGAGAGGTCGTCCGGGCGGCCCGGTCATATACGCGAGCCCGCCCATCATCTGCGCGACCTCGTCCATCGCCGTTCGTTCTTCGTACGGACCGGCGAGAAAGCCTTTCTCGGAGCAGTAGATTAGGCGTTTGTTGCGCTCCCGAAGCGCTTCGTAGCCGAATCCAAGGCGATCCATGGTTCCGTGGCGAAAGTTCTCGACAAGGACATCGGCGCCGTCGACGAGGCGTAGGACCGCCGCTTTCCCCTGCGACGACTTGAGGTCCACGCAGAGCGAGCGTTTGTTCCGATTATAAGCCGGGAAGTAGCCCGCGCCCGAGCCCGGCAAGCCGCGGGTCTTGTCCCCGTGCACCGGCTCCAGCTTGATCACGTTGGCGCCCATGTCGGCCAGAATCAGACCCACGGCCGGGCCCATCACCATGTGCGTGAACTCGATCACTTTGACGCCCGCTAGGGGCAGCGATTGTAATCCCCGGTCATCGACCCTGATGAAGCTGTTCACCGCCTACCTCCTGGCGTTCGTTTCGTTGGCCGCACGGATTCGAGGGCGCACGTTTGGCTTGAATCTATCTTATCGTAGACTCCTGTCGATGCCGTCGCTTTCGAAGTGGGTCTGGGCTTTTTTCATTGCCTTGGTTTGCGCGTCGGGTTGTGCGTCGGGTTGTGCGAAACGCACGTCGAACGCCGCCGAGACGACGCTCGCTGGGCGTCCTGAAGGCACGAACAAGCCCCCGCCGCCTACCGAATCGACAGAGCCGGACCAAGACGAGTCCAGCGTTCACCCGGGGATCAACGACCCGTATTTCCGACCCGATGGGCCCGAGCGGTACCGTCGCATCCTCGAGGCTGAATCCCGCGAGATCGTCCAGCGACGCAGCGACATCGTCGACGCCATCGGCCTTCGTACGGGCATGGTGGTTGCAGACATTGGCGCCGGCACCGGCCTGCTCACGACGGAGATCGCACAGCGCGTCGGGACGCGGGGCCAGGTCTACGCCGTGGACATCGTGCCCGAGTTCCTCGACCTGATTCGCAGTCGCGCCGCCGAGCAAGGTCTGCGCAACGTCACCGTGATTCAAGGGGAAGAGAAAGCCGCTGGCCTGGGTCCTGGCTCCATCGACTTGGCGTTCATGTGCGACACCTACCATCACCTCGAGTACCCCCAGGCCTACATGCGCTCGCTGCTTCTCTCCCTGCGGCCAGGCGCAGCGCTCGTCTTGGTGGACATGAAACGCGTGGAGGGCGAGAGCAGCGCGAGCGTCCTACGGCACGTCCGCGCCAGCAA
>CAMYJN010000312.1 GCA_947258625.1 uncultured Polyangiaceae bacterium
CTCCGGTCGCCTCGACGACCTGCGCATCGAGCATGAACGTAGGCGCCGGGTGACCTTCGCCAAATGGCCCAAGGCGCTGCAAGTCCTCGACCGTCGGGACTCGGAACGCCCCGCCGAGGGCAACGTCGACTTGCACTTCTCGTGGATCGGCATCTGCCGCGCCCTGCGTCGCATGAAGAAAGGACGCACGAAAGGCGTCGAGGTCACGCTTCAAGAGTGAGAGTCCTGCCGCGGCTCGATGCCCGCCCCATCCGCTTAGATGCGGCGCACAGTCCGCGAGCGCGCGATAGACGTCGATGTTGCGGATCGTCCGAACACTGCCGTGACCCTGTTCGCCATCCAAGGCGATGGCCGCCGCCGGGACCCCAAAGGTATCCACCAGCCGGGCAGCCACGATACCGACAACCCCGCGATGCCAGGACTGGCTAGCAACGACCACTCCTTCCTCGGGCGCCTCTCCGTACAGCTCGAGGACCTGCGCGCACGCCTCCTCGGTCGCCTGCTGGGTGAGCATCTTCCGCTCGTCGTTCCGCGCCTCGACGTCCTCGAGCAAGCGCCAGGCCTCCTTTGCGCTCTTCGCAGTCAAGAAACGAAGAGTCAGGTCTGCAGCGCCGAGCCTGCCAGGGGCGTTGAGCCTGGGCGCAAAGCGAAACGCCACATCGCGGGCGGTGAGCTGCGCGGACTCGGGAATCTTTACCGCTTGCCGAAGCGCAGCGAGCGCCGGCCTGCCTTTTGGGGAGCCGATTGCCATCAGGCCTGCGCGCACCAGACGCCGGTTGTCACCCGTCAGGGGTGCGACGTCGGCGATCGTCCCAATCGCTACCAGATCGAGCCATGCGCGGAGATCGAGCGCCGCACCGAGCTCGGTGCGAAGCGCGGCGCCCAACGAGAAAGCAAGACCCGCGCTGCAGAGTCCTTTGTAGTCAAAACCGCACTCAGGCCGATGCGGGTTGAGAAACGCGAACGCTGGCAGGGCTTCTTCGGGGACGAGGTGGTGATCGACCACGATGACGTCGACCCCGGCGGCGTTGGCCTTGGCGATGCGCTCGTGATCGCTAGAGCCGCAATCGCAAGTGACCAAGAGGCCCGGCCCCTCAGAGAGGCAGCGATCGACGGCCTGGTCGCTGAGTCCGTAACCTCCCTTGAATCGGTCGGCGATGAGGGTCCGCACCTCTCCGCCAAGCGCGGCGATCACTTCGCTCAGAATCACTGCCGAAGTGGTGCCGTCCACGTCGTAGTCACCAAAGACGACGATGCGCTCCCCGGCGCGAATCGCGCGCGCAATCCGTTCTGACGCGAGCGCCCGGTCGGCCATCTTTTCGGGAGAGCTCAGGCTCCGCAGCGTGGCGTCGAGGAAGGGCGAGGCCTCCTCGACACTGCGGATGCCTCGATTGAGAAGCACCTGGGCGGCGGTCAGCCCCAATCCAGAGGCCTCGGCAAGCATGCCGGCCGCCGCTTCGTCGGGGGGCCGCACACGATACCGATCCACGAGGCTAGCCCCGCGAACGACTGAAGAGGCGCCGATCCATGAACTCGGTGATTGGCGCTGCGATGAAGATCGAAGACAGCGTACCGATGAGAATGCCGATACCAAGCGCGAAGGCGATGTCCTGAATGACTCCCGTGCCCAGGAAGAAGAATGCGGACACGGACAGGAGCGTCGTGAGCGAGGTGACGATCGTTCGCGACAGCATTTGCGAGGTGCTGATGTTGATCAGCTCGCGGAGGCTCTTGTCGCGGACGCGCACCATGTTCTCACGGATTCGGTCGAACACGACGATCGTATCGTTAATTGAATAACCCATGATCGTAAGAAGTGCCGCGACCGTGGTGAGGTTCACTTCCTTTTGGAGAAGAACATAGATGCCGAGCGTGATCAGCGCGTCATGGAACATCGCGATGACGCCACCGGGCGCAAATCGCAGGTCGAAGCGAAACGCCACGTACAGCATGATGAACGCGATGGCGTACAGCAGAGACTGAATGGCCGCGTCGCGAAGCTGCTCACCAGCCTTTGGACCGACCCACTCGACCCGAAGCGCATCTGCGGGCGCGCGCTCCCCGAACTGCTCCTGAAGCTGGGTCATGAGCTCGTCCGCGACACCGACCAGTTGGGCCTCGTAGCGTGGATTGCGGCTACCCGTGAGCGCGTTGATCGAGCGTACGTTTGCGCCTCCGGCCATGAGCGCCTCTTGAAGCTGCTGCTCATTGACCGGACCCGAAACGCGAAGCGTAATCTTGTCGCCGCCCGGCGAAACCTTCATCTCCTGTAGGACGCCCTCTCCAAGCGCCGCAGCTACCGCTTCTCGAATCTTCTCGACCTGCTCGGTGGGCAAGGACGACACCTCTTGAACGCGGATGATGTACTCGTTGGGCGAGTCTTCGACGCTGATCACATCGGGACGCGCGTAACCGGAGTCTTCGAGAGCTTTCCGGACTTCGGCGGAGGTGGTATCGCCCTTGAAGAGCAGCTGAACCTCGGTGCCGCCGGCAAAGTCGATGCCGTAGTTGGGCCCGGGATAAAAGAGCGAGACCAAGCTCAGGGTCGCCATGAGAGCGAGGACGGTGATGACCGGCCCGCGGTACTTCATAAAGTCGATATAGGTGCCGGGTTTGATGAACTCCATGTCAGCCCACCCGCAGTCGCTGCACGCGCAACCCGCGCACGAGCCAGTCGAAGAGCACCTTTGAGCAGAACGTGCCGGTGAAGAGCGAAGTGCCAATACCGATCAGCAGCATCGTGGCGAAGCCCTTGATCGGCCCGGTCCCAAACTGCCAAAGAACGACGCCGGCAATGGCCGTCGTCAGCTGACTGTCGAAAACCGACGAGTACGCCCGGGCGTACCCTTGCTCCACCGCAGAACGCGGCGACTTCCCGAGCCTCAGCTCCTCGCGGATGCGCTCGGTGATGAGCACGTTCGCATCGACGGCCATGCCGACGGTGAGCGCAATGGCTGCGACCCCCGGCAGCGTGAGCGTCGCGCCAATGCCCGACATGACGCCCAGGAGAAGCTGCAAGTTCAGTAAGACCATGGCGTCCGCGACCAGGCCGGCGACCTGATAGTAGAAAGCCATGAACACCACGACGAGGATGACCCCGACCAGCGCGGCGAAAGCGCCTTTTCGGACCGAGTCCTGACCGAGTGTCGGGCCGATGAGCTGCTCGTTGGCGGGCCGAAGCGGCGCAGGCAGCGCGCCGGCTTGAAGCACGACGACCAAGTCTTTGGCCTCTTGAAGGAGCTCGTTCCGGTCGAGGTAGGCGCCGAGGGTAATGCGGCCTCGCGCGCCAATCTGACCCTGGATGACCGGCGCGGACTCGACGCGTTCATCGAGAACGATCGCCATGCGCTTGCCAATATTGCGGCCGGTGAGGTCAGCCATACGCGAAGCGCCGCGCGTGTTCATCGTGAAGTCGACTTCGGGGCTACCGCTCTGAGGGTCGAAGCCCACGGCCGCGTCATCGAGATCTTCGCCGGTCGCGTCCGCGACTCGGTACATGTAATAGGTGCGCCAGCCTTCGCCGCCCCGTTCGGGGTCGGGCTCCTGGCGGCCGATCGAAAGCTCGTGATCATCGGGCACGGGAAGCGTTGCGATGTATGCGCGAAGACGATCGCGCGCATCCTCGCCGAAGGCCTCGGCGAAGGTCTGAGCGCCCTGGTTGAGATAGACGCCTTCGGGTGGTGTCGTGAAGAGAGAGCGGGAGTCTGATTCGTCATCGACGATCTTAAACTGCAGCTGTGCGGTTCGGCTGATGATCGATTTGATTCGCTCGAACGAGCTCTCCTGCGCGCCCGGTATCTCGATGATGATGTCGCCATCGTTCGGCCTGGCAATGACGGTCGGCTCGAGCACGCCCATGCTGTCGATGCGGTTGGTGATGGTGCGTTCGGATTGACGGACCGCCGTCTCTCGCATGTTGGCGAGCTGCTCTTCCCGCATGTGAAGATCGACCACCAAATCGCCGACACCGCTCGCCACCCGAAGGTCGCGGAAATAGTCTTTCACCCAGGTCTTCGATAGCTTGCTCGCGTCTTCTTGATTCGAAAACGTGATTCGAATCGCGCGAACCGCGCCACCGTCCTTGTCCACGCGCTCGACTTTGCATCGCTGTCGGATCTCGTCGAGCTTAGGCCGGTCGATGTCGTCGAGTTCCTCTTCGGGGACGATACCGATCAAGACGCCGCACTGCCGCTGGACTTGCTCGGCGATTCGGTCTCGACGGTCGCGAATGTATTCATCAACCTCGACTTCGTACATCAGTCGCAGACCG
>CAMYJN010000313.1 GCA_947258625.1 uncultured Polyangiaceae bacterium
TGAACGTGGTGAGCACGCCGACGTCAGGGACTTCGACATACTCGTTCGTGGGGTTGCCCGTCATGGGGTCGGCTCCGCGGGGCGGGACGTACACCTTCCCCGCGGCCGGATCGCGCCCGCCAATGAGTTTCCCCTCCTGGAGGCCTCGCAGATACGCGCTGTAGTGCTTGCCGGGATTCACGTCGTACTCCAGATGAACCGGACTCGGCAGGTAGGAAGCGATGGGCTCGAAGCAGGCGATGTCACGGATTGTGCCGTGCTTCTCGTCCGCCCAGCGCAAACGGACGCGCATTCCGGTCTGCATCCGCTTGGCCTTCCCCGCATCGACGGCATGGACCATCGCGTTGTCGGTGCCGTCGATTTGAATGAGGGCCCATGCAAAGGGACGGTCGAACGGATGTCCCTTGCGGGGCTCCGGGACCCATGACCAAGTCTTCACCGTGCCGGACGGCCGCAGCTGGACGAACTCGCCGGTCGTGGGCTCAGCTTCCTCGTCGTACTCGAGCGGAGGGCAAAGCACACGACCGTCCGCCGTCTTGACGCCTTCGAGCACTTCGTACCGAAGACTTTCCAAGAAGCGCCCGACCACCGGTCCGGTGCTGCGGGTGTACGTGTATTCGAGAACGTATGGAGCCGAAAGAATCTCGCTCATGGCTGTGTTCCGCTTCCTGAGCGTTGATTAGCCCTGTGGGAAGAACTTCTGCATCTTCTGGGCGAGGGCGATGTTGCCCTTCACCTTGAGCTTTCGGGTGAGGAACGCCTTACGACCGTCGAGATCGCCGTTCGCCATCTCGACGAACTTTGCAGCGTCCATCATCACGTTGAGCGTCGGCTTCTCGACGCCACCGGTCTCGACGCCCTTGAACTCGCCGTCTGCGATCGTGATGGTCCACTCGCCGCCACCGTCGCCGGACAGGGTGTACTGGATGGTCGCGTTCACACCCTTGGCCTGGTCGGCCAGGAAACGATCGGCAAGGGTGTCAAAGTACTCTGCTGTGTTGGCTACTCTCGCCATGTCCACCTCCCGGTTCCGGGTAGAAAAAGGTCCACTAGAAGTGAAACGTGTTCTATTTTGCCCAGGGCTCCACGTCAAGCCGCCAGGCCGCTCTGGCAGAAAAAGGCCTGCGAACGACGGCGCGCGGGCTACTGCTGATCCGGAGGAGGCACGATCGAGCCGACCACGTGCAGGCCGGCCACGCACTCTTCACCGACGCGACGCGCCCAAACGACCCGCGCGCGCTTGAAAATCACCCGCCCGGTGTGGGTCGTAATCCGCAAGTCGCAGAGGGCGCCGGTCGCGAGCCACTGGTCGAGGGCGACCTGGATTCCCATCGCGCTGACGTCCAGAGCCGTTGCGTGCACTTGGATCGGCGAGAGGATCTGAATCTTGGCGTCGGACGCCCATCGAGCGGCTTGACGGCGCTCATCGGGCTGCACTGCGGGACGAACCTGTGACTGCTTGCGCCTCGAAGACGGTGGATTCGAACCTTTTCGTGGGAGCTTCGAGCTCATGCGCGACCTGGACTTTAATGATGCCGAGCCGCTCAACGGATGTCGACAAAGTCACGGAGTCCTGTGCGGCACATCACAGACTGCACCGCTGGCTCCAGGAACGAAAACAGTTTCAGTCACCAACCGAGGAGTCAGCCGACCTCAGCCCAGTCGCTCGATGATGGTGACGTTGGCCTGGCCGCCGCCCTCGCACATCGTTTGGAGCCCGTAGCGGCCGCCAGTGCGCTCGAGCTCGTGCAAAAGGGTCGTCATGAGCTTGGCGCCCGTTGCACCGAGCGGGTGACCGAGGGCGATGGCGCCGCCGTTCACGTTCACCTTTGCGAGATCGACGTCGAGCTCCTTGGCCCAGGCACAAACCACCGGAGCGAACGCTTCATTGATCTCGATGAGGTCGATGTCATCGAGGCTCATGCCCGACTTCTCGAAGGCGTAGCGGGTCGCAGGGATCGGAGCCGAGAGCATGCGAATCGGGTCCTCCCCCCGCACGCTCAAGTGGTGGATGCGAGCCCGTGGTGTGAGCTTGTGCTCCTTGAGGGCCTTCTCCGAAACGACCAGAAGCGCCGCGGAGCCATCGGAAATCTGACTCGCCACCGCAGCGGTGAGCCGTCCGCCCTCCATTAGAATCGGAAGCGCTGCCATCTTCTCGAGGGTAGTGTCGGGACGAGGTCCTTCGTCGGCCGTGACGTCGCCAAATGGAATGATCTCGCGATCGAAGCGGCCTTCCTTCTGAGCCTGAAGGGCGCGTCGGTGGCTCTCGAGGGCGTACTTCTCGAGCTCCTCCCGGGAGAGGTCCCAATCCTTGGCGATCATTTCGGCGCCGTAGAACTGATTGACCGGCCTGTCGCCATAGCGCTCGCTCCAGCCGACGGACGTGGAAAATGGGTCGGGGATTCCCAGCTCCTTGCCAACAATCATCGACGCGCCGATCGGAATCATGCTCATGTTCTGGACGCCGCCGGCGACGACGACATCCTGGGTACCGCTCATGACGCCCTGCGCGGCGAAGTGGACCGCCTGCTGCGAGGACCCGCACTGACGATCGACGGTCACACCAGGAACGTGCTCCGGGTAGCCGGCGGCCAACCAACAGGTGCGAGCAATGTCGCCGGCCTGGGTCGCAACCGAGTCCACACAGCCAAAGACGACGTCGTCGACGACACCCGGGTCGATCCCCGTGCGCTCAATCACGCCCTTGATGGCGTGCGCGCCAAGGTCTGCGGAGTGGACTTTGCTCAGCCCGCCCTTCTTTCTTCCGACGGGCGAACGAACTGCTTCAACGATGTATGCTTCAGGCATCTGATCCTCGCTATGAAGGTGTTTCTAGAGGGAGTGGAACTCGCCCGCAAGGCGCTGTCCCGTCAGCTCAGAGAATGTGGCGGCCTATCCGCTCGCGGTGGAAGGCCGGGTCGCCGTGTTCCGCCGCAAGCGCCCACGCGCGTTTCATCCACATATGCAGGTCGCATTCGATCGTGTACCCGATCGCACCGTGTACCTGCAGGGCTTCTTTGGCCACGAATTTTGCAGCCTGGCCTGCATAGATCTTCGCGAGGGAGACATCGACCTCGGCGTCACGGGCAGAGGTCGCCATCGACCAGCCGGCACGATAGACGGTCGGCCGCGCAAACTCTTGCTCGATGAGCGCGTTCGCGAGCCGATGCTTGATCGCCTGCTGCGCACCGATGGGCTTGCCGAACTGCTCGCGATCCTTGGCGTACTGCACCGCCATGTCGAGCATCCGGCGGGATAGCCCGACGAGTTGCGCAGCGGAAGCAAGCGCGGCGCGCTCCCGGCCGAGCGCAAAGAGATCTACCGTGCTGACGTCTTCACGCATCCGGTGGCGCGGGCCTGGCTCGAAGGAGACCCTACCAAGCTCGCGTGCGCGATCGACCGATCGCTCCGGATGAACGGAGGCCTCGTCGATGGGGACGCAGTATGCCGCGCCGCCCCGATCCGCGATCAAGACGTCGGCCGACTCCGCGTGCGGCACGATCTCTCGACCTTCAAACGAGACTGCGATACGAACCTCACCGGCCGCAGCCGGTCCGAGCCAACGCTCCTTTTGCGCCTCGGTGCCCGCTGCCTCGAGCAGCGGAATTCCAACCGCGACGGTATCGACGATAGGGCCTGGCATGGCCGCGTAGCCGGTTTCTTCGAGGGGAAGCAGGAGGTCGAGCTCGCTCATGCCCATGCCGCCGAACTCTTCAGACGCCGTCATCCCAATCACGCCCGTCTGTGCAAGCGTATGCCATGCGGCGCGCGCCCCATCGGTCCGCCCCTCCCAGGCAGCGCGCACGATCTCGGGCCCACACTCGCGCTGCAGAACCTCGCGAACGGTATCTCGAAGCATCTTCTGGTCGTCGGTGAAAGCAAAACGCATGACGTTACTTCCGCGGGAGACCGAGGACGCGCTCCGCGATGATGTTGCGTTGGATCTCGTTGGTACCCGCATAGATCGGGCCGGCGAGCGCGAATTGAAAGCCCTTCATCCAATCGCCCGCATCGACTGCGCCTGGCGAGCCTTCATCGAGCTCGAGCGCGTCACCGATGATCGCAAGCGCGGTTTCATGCGTTCGCACGTCCATCTCGGACCAAAACACCTTGTTCATGCTGGAGTCGGGACCAATCTCTTCGCCGTGGCTCATGCGAGTGACCGTCTGGAAGGTGAACCAGCGGTAGACTTGCGCGTCCATCCAGGCCTGAATCACCCGATCGCGAAGGACCGGATCTGAACGGTCGCGGAATCGATG
>CAMYJN010000314.1 GCA_947258625.1 uncultured Polyangiaceae bacterium
TTCTTCGCGTCTACCGGAGGCTCGAAGCGCAGGGCCGTATCCGCGGTGGCCGATTCGTCGCTGGCTTTGCAGGAGAGCAATACGCCTCGCCCGAGGCGGTCACGGCGCTGCGCAAAGCGCGCCGCCAGAAGAAGACGGGCGAGCTGGTCTCGATCAGCGCCGCCGACCCGCTCAACTTGGTGGGCATCATCGCCCCAGGCCACCGCGTTCCCGCGACGCCGAAGAATCGCATCTTGTTCCGCGATGGTGTCCCCATCGCGTTTCGCGAAGGTAGCGAAACGCACTTTTTGGAAGACCCTGCAGACGAGCGCTGGGCGCTCAGCCAAGCGCTCGGGCGGCAGCCCATCCCGCGCGCGGTCCGGGCGTACCTCGGGAACCGTCCGTAAAAGCCCCGTCGTACGTTCGACCCGGCTACCCGCACGAGGGCGTCGATGGTATGACCTCTGCACGTCATGGCCGACTCGTTGGATAGATGCCTGTCCGAGGCGAAAATCAACGGTCTCACCGTTCGCAACCGGCTGATCAAGGCCGCAACCTTCGAAGGCAAATCGCCTGGTGGAGTCCCGAGTCAGGCCCTGGTCGGCTTTCACGAGCGCATCGGCCAGGGCGGCATCGGTATGACGACCCTCGCGTACTGCGCCGCCGAATCAGATGGGCGCATCCACGAAGACATGATGTACATGCACGAAGGCATTCGGCCCGAGCTCGAGCGCTTCATTCGCACCGTCCAGGCCACGGGTGCAAGGGTGTCCGGTCAGCTCGGGCACTGTGGCGCCTTCACCAAGAACAAGGAGCTCAGCGGAAAGCGACCGCTCGGGCCTTCGAAGGGGACGAACGCACTTGGCCTCGTACACGGCCTCGGACGGATCGCGGAAATGACCAAGCCACAGATCCGGGAACGCGCACAGGTGATCGGCCGAGCGGCGGCTTTCATGAAGTCCGTCGGTTTCGACGCAATCGAGATTCATTTCGGCCACGGTTACGGGATCAGCCAGTTCATCAGCCCAAAGACCAACAAGCGCAAAGACGAGTACGGAGGCAGCCTTCAAAACCGCATGCGGTTTGCGCTCGAAGTGCTGTCCGAAGTCCGGAACAATGTTGGCGACGCGTACCCGCTGCTCGGCAAGATCAGCATGACCGACGGCGTGCCGGGAGGCGTCAGCTACGACGACTCGGTGAAAATCGCGGCGATGCTCGAAGCGGGCAGCCTCGACGTGATCGTCTGCAGCGGCGGTACCAGTAGCATGAACCCGATGCTCTTATTCCGTGGCGACAGCATGGTCCCAGGACTCATCAAGCACGAGAAGAGCCGACTCATGAAGATCGGCATTCGGCTCGCGGCACCCCTCATGTTCAAGGACTACCCCTACGAAGAGACGTATTTCCTCGAGCAAGCGCAGCGGATACGCGATCGGGTGCAGTGTGGCGTTTGCTACATCGGCGGTGTGTGTACCAACGACAGCATCCGCACGGTGATGGACGCGGGTTTCGACTTCATCCAACTCGGCAGGGCGCTGATCTTCGATCCCGATTTCCCAAAGCAGGCGCGGGCGCGAAGCAACTACAAGAACGGCTGCAGCCACTGCAACCAGTGCGCGACCTTGATCGAGGCACCGGGCGGCATCTACTGCGTCGAACGTCCCGCCAATTTCAGCTAAGAGGAGAATCGATGTTTGGATTGAAAGTCTCCACGAACGAGAGGGTGACCAGGATCGTCTTCGATCGGCCCGAGGCGCTCAACGCCCTTTCCCCTGGCACGCTGAGCGAGCTGATCGACGTTTGCGCCGACCTCGAAAGGAACGACGCGGTCACGGTCGTGGTCTTTACTGGCGCAGGAAGCTGCTTCTCGGCCGGCGCCGACCTGCCCGCATTCCTACCGTTGCTAGCCGGCCCTGATGCGCGCGCCACGGCGGACCTGGGCCGGCGCACGACCAATGCGATTGCCGAGCTTCCGCAGGTCACGGTCGCAGCGATTCGCGGCCACTGTATCGGCGGCGGGCTGGTCCTCGCCGGCGCCTGCGACATCCGCATCGCCGCAAGCGATGCCCGTTTCATGATTCCGGAGCTCGACGCTGGAATTCCCCTCGGCTGGGGCGCCATGGAGCACCTCGTCCGACTCGTCGGCGAAACGATGGCCGCGGACCTGGTCTTGAGCGGGCGGGCCTTTGGGGCGGAGGAGGCGCTGCGAAGTCAATTGGTGAGCCGCGCCGTTCCGACCGATCGCCTGGACGAAGAGCTCGACAGCCTCGTCGCCACCATCGCGCGCAAGCCAAAGGTCGTGCTCCGAGTCACCAAGCAACAGGTCCTGGCGATTCGCGCTGGCCGGTTCGATGCACGTGAAGACGCGAACGCCTTGCTTGCGTCCCTGAAGGATCCGGAGGCCCTCGAGGCCGGCGGCGAATACTTCGCCAAGCGTCTTCGCAGCAAAGGCGCGGACGGCCCCCGATGAACGGTTTTGCGGCCGCAACGCCAAAGTCTCGCGTCGATGAGCCATTGGGTCTATCCTCGACCCCGATGTTTCCCTCGCCTGGTGGCGCCTATCCCCCGCCAGAAGAGCTCTTTGCGGGGCGCTATGCGGTCGACGGCACTTTGCCCTGGGGCGGGGTCGCATCGTACTACCGCGCCAGCTCCGAAGGCACGCCTCTCATCCTGTGCGTGCTGCCAATTGACCTGAACCGCTCGAAGCGGGCCGAGACCGCCTTCGCTGAGCTCGCGCACGGCCTCGGGTCGATCCGCTCCGATGCTGTCCCGCGTGTGCTCGACGCAGGCATCATCGACGGCGTTCCCTACCTGGCCTTTCAAGACATGCGGGGCACCCCTCTTGGGAACCTGCTGCGCAATCGCCCGCTGAGCTCCCTCACCGTCCTGCGTTTGGCGTCCGAAGTGCTCGATGCCCTCGGTGCAGCGCACGCGCAGGGCCTCGCGCACGGCGATCTGACGCCGCAAAACATCGTGGTCAGCCGAAGGCGAACCGGCGAGCTTGGCGCACGACTGGTCGGCTTGGGCATCGTCCCCTTGATCCGCTCTTTTCCGGAGGCAAGCCCGCACGCCGCCCACACGGGCTCGGGCAAGCATGCGGTCGCCTACATGGCGCCCGAGCGCTTTGGCGGCGGGACAATCGCCCCCTCCGCGGACCTGTACGCCGTTGGAGCGTTGCTGCATCACATGGTGATCGGCTCTCCGCCGGTGGGCTGGGAAGCCAACGAAGGGTTTGACGATGTCCCCGGTCTGCCCGATGTGATCAGGCGGGCGATGGCTAGGCATCCACGGAACCGATACGCCGACGCAGCCGCGATGCGGGCGGCCCTCGACTGGCTCGAGGTCGAATCCGCCAAACAGAATCCCCGGACCCAAGACATCGCGCCGTGGATGGAGACTTCGAACATCGGCTCGATTCCCGTCCCATCGCTCAACTCGCCTCTCCCTCCTGCCCTCGCCACTAGCAGTCATCCGCCTGGGAAGGTCGTCAGCACGTCGGGCGCGCGCCCGATTCCGATCAAGCCGGTACAGGTTGAAGAGCTCCGGTCCGACCGGTCGCTTCGCTGGCGTCAAATCACCCTGCTCTCGATCCTGCTGGGCAGCCTCCTGTTCGCGGGGTACTGGTGGGACGCACGGCGCAGTCCGAACGACAGCACGCTCCCCTTGGGTCTCGATCCCGGCGCAGAACATGGCCGTTAGCGGACCCAAGTCCGAACGGACCGACGAGGAGCTGATGGACGCCTACGTCGATGGGGACGAGGGTGCGTTTCGACTCCTGTTCGAACGATACGCGCCCATCCTTCTTCGCCTCACTCGACGCCACCTTCGCAACGACGAGCTGGCCGAAGAGATCGTCCAGCAGACTTTCTTCCGGCTCCACGGCGCGCGAAACGACTTTCGACGCGGCTCGAAGCTGCGCCCGTGGGTCATGACCATTGCCATGAACCTGGTCCGTGAGCACTGGCGTCGAACGAAGCGTCGCAAAATGACGAGCTTGGAGGTGGAGACGCAAGCCGCTCCGGAAGCGGATTTCATGCCCCTGGAGCTGCGCCAGCGCTCCGAGCTCCTTCACGTGGCCCTCGAGAAGCTACCCAGCAGCCAGCGTGAAGTGGTGGAGCTGCATTGGTTTCAAGAGCGCCCATACGCCGAAGTGGCCCGAATTGTGGGTACTTCCGAGGGTGCTGTACGTGTCCGCGCACATCGTGCGTACACAACTTTGAAACAATTGTTGGTTCTGGAAATACGTGGTGATGAATGACTAGCGGCAGCAACAGGCCCG
>CAMYJN010000315.1 GCA_947258625.1 uncultured Polyangiaceae bacterium
GCCAAACGAGATCACATCTGCAAGGGAGTCGAGCTGAACGCCGATGGCGGTCTGCGTTTTGGTCAAGCGCGCGACCCGGCCGTCGATCCCGTCGAAGAAGAGCGCGAAGACGATGAGGAGCGCCGCGCGATAGAAATCATCGGAAGTCGGCTGGTCCGAGAGGATCAAGATGGCGTTGTAACCGCAAAGCACACTGGAAAGTGTGAAGAGGTTCGGGAGGATGAAGAGGCTCTTCTTGAGGTCGACTTTCACGCCAGGCTCGACTCCACCCGCGTACGCGGGTCCTCCAGGTTACGAGAACGGGAATTTCGTGTCCACTGTGACGGTCGTATCACGGCGAAACCGGGGGTAAAAGGCCGGCATGAAGCACGCCGAGCGAGAAATTTCGTAAGCGCAACTGCCCGCTCGCTTCGTAGAGCTGATTGAGGGAATTCGACGCTCGAGCGGGATTCCCCTCTAGAAGATCGAAAAGGGCGGCGGCCTCTAGGGTACCGAAGCCACCGGCGTCACGAAACGCGAGCAAGGCTTCCTCTCGTTTCTCAAGCGGCTTGCCCCAGCCGTGCAGCGCGAGCCAGCCCCAATATGCCTGCTTCTCGATCGAAGAAAAGCCTTCCACGAACGGTCGCCGATGGATGGAATTCCAGCGTGCCTTGTAGAAGACGCGCAGCGTGAGTGGCGGCGCGACCAACACGCCTCCGCGGAGTGCCCCGTACTGCTTCAAAACCGTCGGGAAGCCCCCGAGAATGCCCTCTTCACGTTCGCTCCGGGCCTCGCGGCTGCCATCGCCAAGCACGTGCATGAGCTCCTCGACGGCATCGGCCCTCATCGCCTCGAACGCGGGCTCTCCGTGCTTTGCGATCACGGCTTTCGTTGCGCGATGAATCGCAGCCTGTCGCCGATCGTATTCACGTCGCTGATAGGGAGGGTTGGCCTCCGACCGACCGTGGTCGAGAAAGAGCGTGCGCAATGCCCGGGCCTCTTCGCTTTCCGGGGCTTCCTTGGAAAGGGTTTCGTCCAGCGCGATCGCGTCCGACACGGCGGCGCGGTCGAGCACCAGGCTCGGCATCTCCCAAGGATCGACCGGCTGCGGGAGGGCGAGCATGGCGCCCGCCAAGCCTGCGGCGACGACCCACGCGACCAGCTTCAATGAAGACTCGCTCACCTGGCCCGAACCCTAACACGCCCGGCGGAGCTGCCCTCATTTCGGGGCCTGCTAGGCTTTTGAGGCTGATGAAGATCGACGTCTACTTCTACGCAGCTGCCCGCGAGCTTGCCGGATGCTCGAGCTCGACCTTCGAGCTGGGGTCGCAGAGCCTGCCGCAGGAGGAATTGCGGGGCTTGGTCAGCGACCGCTATCCGTCTCTGGCCTCCTTCCTCGAGCGCATGCGGCTGGCGGTGAACGGTGATTTCGTCGACGCCTCGCACACTTTGTCCGACGGAGATCGAGTCGATGTTCTTCCCCCGGTTGCAGGCGGCTCCCCGGTCGTCATTTGCAAAGTCAGCGACCGGGAAATTTTACCCGACGAGGTTCGCAAGGCGGTCGAGCATCCCGGGGCCGGAGGCGTCTGCATCTTTCACGGCATCGTCCGCGACCACGCTGACGGCAAGCAAGTCTCGAGGCTCGACTACGAAGCACACGAGAGCTTGGCGGAGAAAGAAATGACGCGTGTCCTCGGAGGCGTCATCGCCGAGCACCCGGACGTTCGAATTGCGGCTGTTCATCGGGTCGGCCAGTTAGGGATCGGGGATGTCGCGGTCTGTGTCGCGGCAAGCTCAGCGCACCGGGACGACGCGTTCACCGCCTGCCGCAAAGCGATCGATCGAATCAAAGAGACCGTGCCACTCTGGAAAAAGGAGTGGGGGCCCGATGGGCAGGCTCACTGGGTCAACCTCGACGCCTAGGTTCGAGCCAAGCCGCGCAGGTCTGAAAGGAGAGCTTCGTCCAGGACCCCCACGCACGTCAGATAGGCGTCTTTTGGATCGAGATAACGTTGTGCAACGTGCTGGATGTTCTGTGGCGTAACCTGCGCAACTCGATCGGCCACGGTTCCGACGCGTTCGGGAAGGCCCAAGAGTGCACTGCTTCCGATGAAATGTGCCGCATCCTCAGGGTCATCGCGCACGGTTCGCAAATCCCAGAGGTAGCGACGCTTGGCCTTGTCGACCTCTTCGTCCGTCGGCGGGTTTCGCCGAAGCTCGTCGATGAGCTCGAACATGGTTTCTACGAGATATGGGGCCTTCCCGTGCTCGACCGATGCCCCGAAGTCGAAGACGCCGCAATCCTCGAGCGAATCGTTTCCTGAGAAAGCCTCGTAGGCCAGCCCGCGCTCTTCGCAGACCGTTTGATGGACGCGCGTGCTCAGCCCGTCGTCCAGCACTCGTTCCAACAAGAGCAGGGCCGGCGCCTCAGAGCTCGCGACGCCCGGCGTGTGGAACGAGAGCCTCACGTCGGTCTGGCTACCGTGTTCCTGGACATACGAAAAGCGCTGCGACGCGGAATCGCCGGGTGCTCGGCATGGTTCGATCGTGCTGCCATGTGGCATCCCGTCGAAGCTCGAGCGAATCGTTTGCTCGATTTCCCCGGCGTCGAATGCGCCCGTGACACAGAGTACGGAGTTGCACGCGTTGTAGTGAGCGCTGTGATGCCGCCGCAGGTCTTCGGTCTTGAATCCGTCCAGGTTGTCGAGCGGACCGAGGATCGTGAAGCCGAGCGGGTGGTCTGGGTAGAGCAGTCGCCGCGAAACGTTGTCGACATTGATCTGCTCTCCCTCTTCGTTGAGGTCTTCGAGAATCTCCTCCCGGATGATTTGCTTTTCGGTGCGAAGCTCGGTCAAGAGCGGTTGTTGCAGCACTTCGGCGAGCAGTTCGATGCCTTTGGCGATGGTCTCGGGCGGCAACGAGAGGAAATAGCTCGTGAAGTCGACGTGTGTGGCCGCGTCGAGCGTTCCACCGAGTCGCTCGATTGCGAGGTTGAGCTCGTTTGCAGCGGGGTGCGCGGCAGTGCCGCGATACAGCATGTGCTCGAGAAAGTGGCTCAAACCATTGGTCCGAGGGGTTTCGTAGCGGGAGCCCAGACGCACGAAGAACGACACCGTCGCCGACTGCAGGTGAGTGAGGGGAACGAGTCGCACCCGGAGACTGTTCCCGAGCGTCAGCGACTCGGTGGGCAGCTCGGGAAGACGGGAGCTCTTAGCTGCGGCCATCCGGGGCTTGAAGTGGGTTGACGCGCAGGGCCTTGTCGGCGGTCGCCTTGGCGCGAAGCTGCTGGATGTAGAGGTCGACGATTTCTCGCTTTTTGAGCGTCTGGAGGACCTCGCGCGTCGACGCGCGAACCGAGTCGTTGAACGCCTCTTCATCGGGGCGCTGCCTATCGATGAGACGGAAGATAATCCACTCGCGGCCGAGCATGACGGGCGCCGTCGGAAACGCCTCGCTTTCGGGCAACGAGAACACCGCATCGAGGAGCGCGGAAGTCGAAACCCCCGGCACCGGATTGTCGGAGCGACCAAAGTCGACCGTTTCTTCGAGCTTGGGCGTGAGAGCGGACTCACCGCTCTTCTCGGCCGTGGCGGCAAGCTTCCGCGCGATGGCGTCGTCGTCTTCCTTTGCGCGCCAAGCAGTCAAAGCGCTGGTCGCAGCGTCGCGCGCTCGGGCTTCTAGCCAGTCGGTTTGATAGAGGCCTTCGGCAAGCTCCTGCTTGGCCTCGTCGACCGGGACGTCGCCTTCACGGACTGCAACCGCCTTGATGATGTGGAAGCCGTACGGGGTTTCGACGACTTCCGAGATCTGATCCACCTCCATCGCAAAGAGAGCCGCGTCAAACGAATCGGGCATCGTACCTTTGCGGAGGAAACCGATGTCACCACCCTTTTTGGCGGTCACTTGGTCGTCGCTGTTGTCGCGAGCGAGCTTTGCAAAGTCCTCGCCCTTGGCCGCGCGCTTCTGCAGCGTTTCGGCGCGTTGCTTGGCCTCCGCGCGTTGCTCTTTGGTTGCGTACGAACCAGCCTTGATCAGGATGTGGCGAGCGCGAACCTGCTTTTCGAGGTTGGTGAACCGGTGCTTGTTGACCTCGTACTCGGCGCTCAGACGTTCTGTGTTGTCGGCCATCCAGGCGTCGAGCGCCGTTTTGGAAGTCGGCGGCTTCTGCTGGCGGTAGTACGCAGGCGAGAACCGGACGTACTTGATCTTCGCGCTGTCGTTCTCGCGGACATAGTCGTCCCAGACTTCCGCGTCA
>CAMYJN010000316.1 GCA_947258625.1 uncultured Polyangiaceae bacterium
GATTCTCGTTTGCCAAGATTGGGGCGGAGCGCTGGGGACGCATCCATTCACCACCCGCCAAGATCGCCTCGGCGGGATGGTCGTGCTCAACACGGTCCTCGATGCGCCGGCGCCGGGCTTCAAGCCAACCGCGTTCCACCGCTTCTCGCATCTTCCGCTCGTCAGCGATTTTGCATTTCGCGTGTTGCCGTTGCCCCAGGCCGCTTTGCACCTGGCGCAAGGAAACAAGTCGAGCATTCGCGGTGACGTCGCGCGCGCCTATCGCTACCCATTTCGAAACATCGCCGATCGAGTGGCCCCTTTGGCGACGGCGCGCATGGCGGTCGATCGTATGGGCCATCCGTCGATACCCGCCCTCGAAGAGTGCGCCGCTCTGGCCGGCAGTTTCGATGGCCCGAAGGCAATGGTCTGGGGTCGGCGCGATCCCATTCTCGCGCGCGCGTTGAAGCGCACCAGAGCGCTCCTGGGTGACCCTCCGGTGACCGAAACGCAGGCAGGTCACTTCTTGCAAGAGGAAGTGCCGGAGGAAATCGCGGCGGCCGTTCTCGACGTAAGCGCCCGGCTAAGCCGCGCTTCGGCGCAGGCCGCGCAGAAGCAGGCGTAGCGACGCCGTGAACTGTTCTTCCTGGGCGGCTTGCGATGGAATGGTGCCCCCCAACCAGGTCACCAGACCGAAATAGTGCATGCTGAAAACCTGCTGCGCAGCTGCCATCGGCTCGATCGACGCGTCGAGCTCTCCACGTCGTTGTGCGCTCTTTACCATGTTTGCAACTCGTTTCACGAGATTGAAGGTCCATTCCGCGGACTCGGCACGTCGCTGACCATCGGTGAATAGTAGCTCCTTGATGAACACGCGGCTCAAGCGCCGTTCTTTCGCGTAGCAGCGGGTCAACGCCGAGAACACGTAGGTCAGCTCCTGCTCCAGCGTCGACGCCGTCATCGTCGCGAACGCTTCATCCAGCGCGGTGTTGATCTGGCCTTGCATCAAATGAATCAAGAGGCTGCGCTTCTCCGGGAAGTAGTTGAACAGCGTTCCCGCGGCGATGTCCGCAGCTTCGGCGATCGCTCTAGTCGACGTCGCCTCGAAGCCCCGGCTCCTGAACAGCCGCCACCCCGCATCTTCGATTCGACGCAGGGTTTCCTCTTTGCGTCGCGCTCGACGGTTCATGCCTTCCACGAGAACGACTCTCGTCTCCTGCGAACTCCCCACCAAGTTTTCCGCACGGGCAATCGTTTGGCAGCTCACACAATGATCAGATCCCAGCTGATCGACATCCGTTCACTCTATGAAGGCTGAAGCGCCCATGATACACCCACCTACCTTTCCCGATGCTTCACGCACGCGCATACAAGGCCCTAGTTGTAACCCTTTTGGGCATAACCCTTGGCTGTGGCGAGATGCCCAACACAGCCGATTGGGATGAAGAGATCGGCCAAATTAGCGCGAACGTCGTCGGAGGTTGGGCAGCCACCGACCGGCAGATCTTCGCCACGGTCGAAATCCGGCACGCGGGTGCGAGTGTGGGCTTCTGCTCCGGCACGCTGATTTCGCCGCTCGTCGTTGCGACAGCCGCCCACTGCGCTGTGGTCGAGCCCGAGGTCGGTGCCGTTCGAGCCTCGGCGCCGGGCACACTCGAGGTGGTCGCCGGCCATCTTACGAGCCGTACTGCAGACGCAGGCATGGTCCGCCCCGTATTCGAGGTGCGTGTCCACGAAGGGTACGACCACGACTTCATCATGGGACGAAACCGCAGCGGCGCAGGTCAAGGTGGCATCGGCTCGCCAAACGACATCGCGCTTCTGCTACTCGCGTCGCCGTTCGACGGGATCCCAAACGCGCCGCTACTCTCGAAAGAGCGTGAGCAAGAGCTCGTCCATCATGGGGACATCGGGTTCGTCGCTGGCTACGGGATGTACGACCTCGATGACAAGCTAAACGGCGAGCTCTACATCTCGGACGCCGTAATCGACATCCTCGGGCCGCAGGAACTACTGACGCGTCGACTCGATCAGCTCGGTGACTCCTGTTACGGAGATTCTGGGGGTCCCCTCTACGTTCCTACTGAGGAAGGTGATTTTCTGGTGGGTCTCGTGTCTCGGGGCCGCTCTGATGTGAAGCGGGACTGCGGCGATGGTGGCGTCTACACCTTACTCTCCGCTCATCTCCCTTGGATCGCGGAAGCCGCGGGGAGCCGGTTCCAGCCGAGCAACGCAATGGGCTCGACCGAGAGCTCGTTTCTAGCCGATGGGGCAGACCCGATCAGCGTTCCCAAGGGTGGTTCGCTCCGTCGAGCCAGCGCTTGCGCCGCATTCTCACCGACCGCGGCCGAGCGTTCACCGATGTCAGCCCTTGGCCTGCTGCTGGGCTTTGCGTTGCTCTCGCCGTTGTTCAGGCGCCGTTTGTCACGGGTTTAGCCCTGGCCTAGGCTCCGCGCAGTCATGAAGCTGCCGCCGCAAGCGACGCAAACCCGCCTCACCAAGATCGTCTGTACGATCGGTCCGTCGACCAGTTCCTGGGATGGGCTCGCGGGCTTGGCCCACGCCGGCATGAACTTGGCCCGCCTCAACATGTCGCATGGCGATCACGCGTCCCATCTGCAGGTCATCCGAAATCTCAAGAGCCTCAGCAAGAAGCTCGCTCACCCCATTGCAATCTTGATGGATCTTCAGGGCCCCGAAATCCGAACGGGCGAGCTTGCCGAGAGCCTCGACCTCAAGGCCGGCGACGTTTTCTACTTTTCGGTTCTGGCGGACGATGCGGAGGAGCGCAGTGTCCATGTGAACTACCTTGATCTCGTCAAAGATCTACGGGCCGGTGAGCGAGTGACGGTCGACAACGGCTTGATCAATCTCGAAGTGCTCGAAGTGTTGGAGCATCGGCTCAAGTGCAGAGTTCTCGATGGCGGAACGCTAGGCTCGCGTAAGCATGTCAACCTGCCCGGTGTTCGGGTCAACCTGCCTTCCATCACGAAGAAAGATCGCGAAGACATCGCCTTTGCCCTCGAACAAGACGTCGATTTCATTGCGCTCTCATTCGTCCGCGGCGCGCCAGACGTCTTGGAGGTCCGCAAGATCGTCGACGATGCTGGTGGTCACCAGCGCCTCATTGCCAAGATCGAAAACCAAGAAGGCCTCGACAACTTCGAAGCCATCCTCGATGCCTCGGACGGCATCATGGTTGCGCGAGGAGACCTCGGCGTCGAAGTAGCGTTCGAGGAGCTTCCTGTTCTTCAGCGTGACATGGTTCGTAGCTGTGCAATCGCCGGCAAACCCATCATCGTCGCGACGCACTTGCTCGAATCGATGATCGACAATCCCCTGCCCACGCGGGCCGAGGTCACTGACGTCGCAAACGCCGTCTACGAGCAGGCCGATGCGATCATGCTCAGTGGCGAGACGGCGGCCGGCAAGTACCCCGCGCGCTGTGTCGAGGTTCTCGACACGATTGCCCGCCGGATCGAGCCAGGACCAGGCCTCGACTTCTACAAGCACCGCGCTGCGCCGACGACCCAGCGCGCCCACATCGCCCAAGGTGCGTGCCGCCTTGCCGACTCGTTGGGTGCCAAAGCGATCGTCGTCATGACGCGGCGCGGTTACTTCGGACAGCTCGTCGCGAGCTATCGACCGCAGCGCGCGATCATCTATGCGTTCACCAACATGAGCACGACCCGTCGCAAGCTCTGGCTCCTCCGCGGCGTCGTTCCCTTTCGGATGAACCTTTCGCGCGACCCTGAGAAGACCATCGTGAACGCGCTCGCCAAGTTGCGAGAGCGCTCCGTCATCGAAGCGGGCCAGCCTGTCGTGGTCGTCTCCGATGTGGCCACTTCGACCGGGGATTTGGTGACCAGCATACAAGTTCGCGTGTCCGAGTAGCTTCCGGCCCAATATAGCCTTAGATAATAAGGTGATGCGTGCGCACACTCGCTTAGCCTTCGTGCTGGGGCTGGCCACGGCCTGCGGGTCTCCCGACGAAGGGGTCGTCGGGGAGCTGACCGTTCCGGTCGTATACGGAGCGGACGACCGCGTGGAGGTCTACAACCACCCGAACGCTGAGCTGCGTGGCATCGCCGAGCAGTCGATCGTCGCCTTGATGCCGAGCTCTCGGATCAGCCAGGAGCCGAACGGCACCTACAGCCTCTTCACCAATTCGCTGAAAGACTCCCGGGATCTCTGCGAAGGCGAGCTCTTTGGAGACCAACCGACGGCCGCGTCGTGCTCCGGGGTGCTGATCGA
>CAMYJN010000317.1 GCA_947258625.1 uncultured Polyangiaceae bacterium
CGCCGCCCTGCTCGATGACGATCAAGGTGTCTCTCGCGGCGCGCTCTATGCCTTGGAGGTCTTTCACGAGCAGGAAGGAGTGGAAGGGCTCAAGGAGTCGCTTCGCGCGCTTGCAGTCGCATCGGATTCAGACCAGCGATCGCGCCTGCTCGCGATGCGTGCGCTTGCCGTTCTCCGCGACGAAGGCTGCGTCGAGGTGCTGATTCCGATCCTCTCGGCGCACAGCGTGCTGGGCGAAGCAGCATGGCGGGTGTTGCGCATGCTGACGGCGCAGGACTTTGCAGCCGCGGAAGCCGACTGGAGCGCCTGGTTTTCAGAAAACCGCGATCGCGCGCGGGTCGAGTGGCTCATCGACAGTCTCGATCACGATGACCCCGAGATCCGTGCCATCGCGAGCCGCGATCTCGCTCGCGCGTCGGCTCAGGATTACGGGTACCGCGTCAACATGCCCGGCGACCAGCGCAGAGCGATCCAAGAGCGATATCGCCTCTGGTGGTCGACTCAAAACGAGCCGAACGGCTAGCGACTCAGTCGAGCAGCTGCCCCGCGATCGACGCCGCCAGCTTTCCGTCGACCTGGCCAGGAAAGCGAGCCTTGATCTCTTTCATGACCCGGCCGAGCTCCTTCTTGTTCGACACACCGAGCTCTGCGACGATCGCAGCGATCGCCTCGCGGGCTTCGTCTTCGCTGAGCTGCTTTGGGAGGTAGCGCTCGATCACTTCGATCTCGGCTTGCTCTTTGTCGGCGAGGTCCTGCCTGCCGCCTTCGATGTAGCTCTTGATACTGTCGCGCCGCGACTTCACCGCGCGGGAAAGCACCGCGAGGTCGTCGGGCTTGTCGAGCGTCAGCAGCTCGGACTTGACCATGCGAAGCGTGTCGCGGGTCAGCTCGTCGCGATCGAGCATGGCCTTCTTGAGGTCGGCGTTGATCTGTTCCAGGAGTGACATGACCAAAGCGTGGGCGCGCAGGGTTAGCCGCGCAACGCCTCGATCACGCGCAGCGCGTTGCCCCCGAGGATTTTCCGAATCCGTGCCTCGGCCCAGCCGCGATCGAGCATTTCTTGGACCAAACGCGGAAAGGCCCAAATCCCCGGCAGGTCCTTCGGTGGAATGATGAATCCGTCGTAGTCGGTGCCGATCGATGCATGGTCCTCGCCAACCGTATCTACGACGTGTTGGAGGTGGTCGACCACGGTGGCCACGGTGACGCCGCGTCGGCCGAGGAATGCGGCGTGCACCATCACTCCGACGGTGCCCCCGCTATCGGCCACCCGGGCGAGCTGCTCGTCGGTGATGTTGCGCCAATGCTCGTAGACACCGGCCAGTCCGGTGTGGGTCACGAAGAAAGGCAAGGTCTTGTCGTGGACCTCAACTGCATCGAAAAAGCCCGGGCGGCTGATGTGGGCGAGATCCACGCCGACGCGAAGCTCGTTCAAGCGCTCGACGTACGCTCTGCCGAAGTCGGTCAATCCGGCGCTTCGCTTCCCACCCGGGGCGCTCGTCGCGCCGAGGCGCGAGGACGTCAGATGAAGCAGGGTCACTCGTAAGACCGACCGATCGGCGAGCAGGTCGAGTGCGTCGATGCCGTCGTCCAGAGCGTTTCCCCCTTGGATGCCGATGAAGGCCGCGTGATCGCCGGCGGCGTGCGCGGCGCGAAACTCCGCAGCGGTCCGAACGTGTCTAACCCCGGCTGCCTCTTCGAGCAGCGTTTGGAGGGCGCCGCGGTTCTTCTCGAATGCGTGTCGGCGGCCGCGTGCGGACCGGGCTGGATTGGTCGAGATCACCCAGGTTGCGCCGGCGAGCCCGATCTGCCGCGCCGTCGGAAAGTCTGCGTGGCCGAAAAAGCTTCGCCCAAACAATCCCCCTCGATGAACCCGGTTCAAGTCGTAGCCGAAGATCCTGCGCCAGACGAAGGACTCGAGGTGCAGGTCGATCGCCTCCGAGCGCCGAAAGAGCTCGACCGCTTCCTCGGTGACTCCGAGCTCCTCAGCGACGCTGCCTGTCTCCATGCAAACGCTTCCCTAACACGCCCCGAAGGAGATCGCTTTGATCCCGATCACATGGCCGGAAAGTGCTCCACGACCGATTTGTAAATCACTTGTAAATGCTTGTTTTTGCAGACTTTCGTTTGACTCAACGTGCCTGTGCGCCCACATTGGGCGTTCCCGGCTAGTTAAGTTGTAAACAGTCGAGGCAGCGAAAGGAAAAGAGATGTTGGCGGCGACCAGAGCAGCAGCGGCTGGCAGGTCCTCGGATCTGCTGAGCTCACGCTCGATCAAACATGTGGTGGTCCTCGGTGCCAATGGCGCGATGGGCCTTGGAAGCGGCGCGCTGTTCACGACGGCGGTTCCGCGGGTGACCTTCTTGGCACGCACCAAGGAGAAGGCCGACGGCGGGCTTTCCGCGGCGGTCAAGATGGTGCGGTCGAGCACCGTGGCAAAGCGAGTCGACACCGGCAGCTACGACGCCGACTTCGATCGCGTGGTCGGAGAAGCCGACCTCATCTTCGAGGCGGTCACCGAGCAGCTCCCGCTCAAAAAGGAGTTTTTTGATCGCATCGACAAGGTGCGCCGCCCGGATTCGATCGTTGCGACCGTGACTTCGGGTCTGTCCATCAATCAGCTCGCCGAAGGCCGAAGCGACTCCTTCCGCAAGAACTTCCTCGGCTTGCACTTCTTCAACCCGCCGAACGTCATCGTCGGCACCGAGCTGATCGCCGGAAAGGACACCGACCCCAAGCTGGTCGACTTCCTCGACGAGTACTGCACGAAGCTTCTTGGGCGCGCGATGGTTCGCACAGCAGACACGGCAGGGTTCGCCGGTAACCGCGTCGGCTTCAAACTGCTCAACGAATGCGCGATCCTCGCCGAAGAGCATGGCCCGCTGCTGATCGACGAGCTCGTCGGCCCCTATACCGGGCGCGCGCTGACGCCGCTTGCTACGGTAGACCTGGTTGGCTGGGACATCCATCGCGCGATCGTCGATAACATCTACGAGCTCGCCCCGGACGAAGCGCACGAGACCTTGAAGCTTCCGAGCTACATGACCGACCTGATGGCCAAGGGCGTCCTCGGCCGCAAGACGGGCGCGGGGTTTTTCGGCAAGGACGACGGCGGACAGCGCATCGTGCTCGACCCGAAGACGCGAAAGTACGTTCCGAAGGGCTCGATTTCGCGGCCGGACCTCGGCTTCATCGACGAGATCGCGAACCTGCACCGTGTCGGTCGCTACGTCGAAGGCATGCAGGCCTTCGCCGCGGCAACCGGTCCGTATGCCGCGATCGCACAGAAGGTGATCGCCGGGTACATCAGCTACTCGTTCCACCGGGTCGGCGAGGTCACCGACGACATCTCCGGCATCGACCGCATCATGGGCTACGGCTTCAACTGGGCGCCCCCGAGCGTTTTGGTCGACACGATTGGCCTGCGACCCACGATTCAGATGATCGAAAAGGCTGGCCTTCCGGTGCCGCCTGCACTTGCAAACGCCCAAAAGGGCACGACTTTCTTCGATGACCCACAGGTCAATGTGGGCAAGTTCTTCGTCGCTGCGTGAGCGAAAGGTTTTGGTGAAAGAAATGGCACAGGTTCCAGAAGTCTACGTTCTCGGCGGTTACCAGACCGACTTTGCTCGCAACTGGAGCAAAGAAAAGAAGCACTTCGTCGCGATGATGCGTGAAGCGGTACTCGGCGCGCTCGATGAAACGAAGATCGAGCCAGGCGACATCGAAGTCGCGCACACCGGCAACTTCGCTGCTGAGCTCTACAGCAAGCAGGGGCACCTCGGCGCGTTCTTTTTGGAGATCGACCCGGCGTTCAGCGGCCTTCCGACGGCGCGTCACGAAGCCGCCTGCGCATCGGGCAGCATCGCGATCCTCGCCGCCTCGGCGGAAATCGAAGCGCATCGCTACGACTTGGCCTGCGTGGTCGGCGTCGAGCAGATGAAGACCGTCGGCGCCGGAGAAGGCGGTGACTTCCTCGGCACAGCCGCCTGGTACGAGCTCGAGGCCAAGGGCATCGAGTTCCCCTTCCCCAAGCTCTTCGGGAAGCTCGGCGACGAGTACGACAAGCGCTACGGGCTCAAGGACGAGCACCTCGCAGAGATCAGCACAATCAACTACGCGAATGGCAAGCTCAATCCGAACGCGCAGACCCGCACCTGGTATATGAACTACGAGCATGCGATGAGCCGCGACGAGTTCAACGGCAGCATCGGCGGGCGGATCCACATCT
>CAMYJN010000318.1 GCA_947258625.1 uncultured Polyangiaceae bacterium
ATGCAGGCTCGCGCTCGTCCGGTCGACGGTCACCCCGGGGTAGTTGCCGACGTGGGCGCTCCCGCCCGAAAGTGCGTTGAAGAGGGTGCTCTTTCCGCAGTTGGGGTTGCCTGCGATCAGCACCTGCGGGGCGACCTCGCTGCTCACACCGTTCCTTCGGGCCGGACTGCGATTTTGGCGGCCTCGGCTCGGCGCACGGACAACGAATAGTTGCGGACCCGAAGCTCGATCGGGTCTCCGAGAGGCGCCACACGAACGACGCGAACCCTCGTTCCGGGGAGCAGGCCCATCTCCATCAATCGCCGCGAGAGGCGGCGCTCGCACTCGATCGACGCGATTTCAGCATGCTGGCCGAGGGGCAAATCGAGGAGGGACCGGTTCATCTACTATTGATAATGAATTTCTTTATCGAGGGCAACCGCTTGGTAATTTGGGCGAAGTCCCTATAAGACCGGCCTACCCGTGCCCCAGAAGGAGAATCATGGCCACCACCGCGCTCAAAGGAACCCCGGTTCACACCAATCGCGACCTGCCCGCCAAGGGCAGCACCGCCCCCGACTTCCTCCTCGTCGCCAGCGACCTCAGTGAAAAGACGCTGGCCGACTTCGCAGGAAAGAAAAAGATCCTCACGATCAACCCGAGCTACGACACACCGGTTTGCCAGACGGCGGCACGCACATTCAATCAACGCGCAGCGGGTCTCGGCAACGCGGTTGTGCTGGTCGTGAGCTCCGACCTTCCCTTCGCTCAGAAACGGTTTTGTGTTGCCGAGGGATTGGAAGGAGTGGTCCCGCTTTCGACGTTCCGAGGGAGTTTCCTCGAAGACTACGGAGTGGAGATGATCGACGGCGCGATGAAGGGACTCGCCGCGCGCGCCATCGTCGTCGTAGATGAAAACGACAAGGTCGTTCACACCGAGATGGTTGCCGACATCGTCCAAGAACCGAATTACGACGCAGCGATCGCAGCCGCTAGCTAAGACAGCAATCGCTGGGCTTCGGCGACGACGCGCTCAGCGGTGATGCCAAACTTCTCGTAGAGCACCTCGTAAGGCGCGGAGGCTCCGAACCGATCCATGGTGACAAACGCCGCGTCGTTGCCGACCCAGCGATCCCAGCCCTGGCGGATCCCTGCCTCGACGACGACCTTGACGGCATCGCCGCGTGGAAGCACTTCCTGCTGGTATGCTTGGTCTTGCTTTTCGAATAGCTCCCAGCAAGGCATGCTGACGACCCGGACGGCGGCGCCCTCCTGCTCGAGACGATCCGCAGCGTCGACCGCAATCGTGACTTCGCTGCCGGTGGCGACGAGAATCACATCCGGCCCGCCCCCGCCCGCCTCGCGCAGGGTGTACGCTCCGCGCTTGGCCTTTTCCGCGCTCGCAAGGGTCTCTCGATCGAAGATCGGTACGTTCTGTCGCGTCAGTGCGAGCGCCGCCGGCCCGTCCCATTCGAGAGCAGCCTTCCAGCACTCGCGGACCTCGTTCGCGTCCGACGGCCTGAACACGGCGAGGTTCGGGATCGCACGCAGCGCGGCGATCTGCTCGACGGGTTGGTGCGTCGGGCCGTCTTCGCCAAGACCGATGCTGTCATGCGTATAGATGTAGCGTGTGTGGAGCTTCATCAGCGCGGCGAGTCGCACCGAAGGCCGCATGTAGTCACTGAACACGAGGAACGTCGCCCCGTACGGGATCACGCCGCCGTGAAGCGCCATGCCGTTCATCGCCGCACCCATGGCGTGCTCGCGAATGCCCCAATCGACGTTGCGTGGAATCCCCTCGGCACCTGAAAGGAAGCTCGCGAAGCCCTTCATGTGGCTGTTATTCGAGCCTGCCAGGTCGGCGGAGCCTCCGACGAGGCCATCGAGCTTGGCCGCAAGCGCGTTCAGCACCGCTCCGCTCGCCTTTCGGGTTGGCATTCCTTTCGGGTCGGCGTCGAACGTCGGAAGGTCGGCATCCCAAGCAGCCGGAAGCCCACCCGCCAAAGCCGCGTCGAGGTCCTTGGCTGCATCCGGGAACGCCTCGCGGTAGCCCGCCAAACGCGCCTCCCATTCTTGATAGCTCTTGGCACCACGCCCCCGAATCGATTCGGCTGCAACGGCGAGCTCGTCGGGCACGAAGAAGGAGTCGGTCGGCCATTCCATGAGCTGCTTGGTGGCGATGATCTCGTCCGCGCCGAGGGGCGCACCGTGCGCAGCCGACGAGTCGCGCTTGTTGGGCGCCGGGTCGCCAATGATGGTTCGCACCCGAATGAAGCTCGGACGATCGTCCGCTATCGCCGCTCGGGACGCCGCGATAATTGCAGCGATGTCATTGCCGTCGTCCACGCTTTCGGTGTGCCAGCCGTACGCGGCAAATCGAGCGGGGACATCTTCACTGAAGCTCAGGTCTGTCCTACCATCGATGGTGATCCGGTTGTCGTCCCAGAAGACGACGAGCTTGCCGAGCTTCAAGTGACCGGCGAGCGATGCCGCTTCGGACGCCACGCCTTCCATGATGTCGCCGTCCGAAGCGATCACCCAGGTACGGTGATCGAAGAGGGTATGCCCTGACTTGTTGAAACGGGCCGCGAGGTGTCGCTCCGCCATCGCCATCCCCACACCATTGCCGACCCCCTGCCCGAGAGGGCCGGTCGTCGTCTCGACGCCTGGCGTGAGGTGCCACTCGGGGTGTCCAGGCGTGAGGCTACCCCACTGCCGGAACTTGCGAATGTCGTCGAGCGAAACCTCGTAGCCACTCAGGTGGAGCAGCGAGTACTGCAGCATCGACGCATGCCCACAGGACAAGACGAAGCGGTCGCAGTCCGGCCAGTCGGGATGGGCAGGGTCGTGCCGCCGCAGCTCGGAGAAAAGCGCCCAGCCGAGCGGCGCGAGCGCCATGGGCGTGCCTGGGTGACCCGAATTGGCCGCTTGCACCGCATCCATGCTCAGGCCTCGAATCGTCTTGATTGCGAGCTCGTCGAGCTGCGCCGCGTTCCCCATGCTGCTGTCCTCCTATGTGGCGCGCCCGATCTAGCAGGCCATCGCCAAACGCAAAAGGTGCGCCGGGGGTTTTTCGACGGCCGCTGGACATGACCCTAGATCGCCACTAACACCCCGGACGCGGGTGGTCGGTTGTTGACTGTTTCAATCGGGTTTGCTTGATGAAGGAGCCCGCGCAGGAGGAATGAATGCCTCAGGTTTTCGTGCCCAAGGAAATCACCGAAGGTGAGACTCGGGTCGCCTGCACACCAGAAACAACGAAGCGGTACGTCAAAGAAGGCTTCGATGTCGTGGTGGAGAGCGAAGCGGGAAAGCACGCCCACTTCACCGACGAGCATTATCGCGCAGCGGGCGCCAAGATCGTCTCCGGCGCAGAGGCGGAGGCTGCCTGGGGAACTGCGGACATCGTGCTTCGCGTTTACCCGATCACCCCGGCCGAGGCGTCCAAGATCAAGGAGGGCGCCATCTTCATCGGGTTCATGTCGCAGCACAAAAACCTCGATTCGGTGCGAATCCTCCGCGACCGCAAGATCAGCACGATCGCGATGGAGCTCATCCCGCGGATCAGCCGCGCCCAGTCGATGGACGCACTGAGCTCGCAGGCTTCGATCGCTGGGTACCAGGCAGTCCTGATGGCTGCGACCTATCTCGACAAGTACTTCCCCCTGCTGATGACGGCTGCCGGCACGATTCAGCCCGCCAAGATCGTCATCATGGGTGCGGGTGTTGCGGGCCTTCAGGCGATTGCGACCGCAAAGCGTCTCGGTGCCGTGGTCGAGGTGTCGGACATTCGGCCTGCGGTCAAAGAGCAGGTCGAGTCCTTGGGTGGTCGGTTCATCGACTTTCCGATGGACGAGAGTGGCGAAGGTGAAGGGGGCTATGCCCGCGAGCTCACTCCAGAGCAGCTGAAGGCGCAACAGGAAGTCGTTCGCCGGAAAGTCGTCGCGGCCGACGCGGTGATCACGACAGCGCTCGTCCCAGGACGTCCCGCGCCAAAGCTCATCACCAAGGACATGGTCGAAGAGATGCGCGAAGGCGCGGTCATCGTCGACCTCGCCGTCGAGCAAGGAGGCAACTGTGAGCTTTCGAAGAGCGGGGAAATGATCGTTGCGGACGGCGTGACCATCATCGGCCATCCCAACATGCCGGCGGCCACTCCAGCCGATGCGAGCCTGCTTTACGCCCGCAATATCCAAGCCCTCCTTCTCAGCCTGCTCGCTGAGGGTGAGGTC
>CAMYJN010000319.1 GCA_947258625.1 uncultured Polyangiaceae bacterium
CCCCGGGGATCCACAGATACGCATCGCCGGGCGTGACGCCGCCCGAGCTGTAGCTAATGAGCAGGGCATCGCGTCCTTCGTCAAGCTTCACCAGCGAGCGTTCGACGCCCGGGTCGAAGAACTTTACGACGGGATTGAGCCAGAAGGAATCGTTGATCCAGTACGCGTAGGCAGCGCTCAGCGCTTCCGTGGCATCCTCTCCGGTTTGCTCCGAGCCGGAATGCCAAGCCCGGCCCGTTCGATCACCGGTCCGGAATAGGGCGCGCGAATCGCCCCAGCGAAGCTCGACGAGGTCACGATCGCGGTCCCAGACGTAGTGATGTCGCTCGAAGAACGACCAACGCACGGCGCCGGTTCGGTCCCAGGCTTCCTTGTTGACGGCCGTCTCCATCGATTGCGCCAACGCGTCGGCCTCGGGCCCGGGCTGGCCCTCGGGCCTTGGTTCATTGAGCGAGTAGCCCAGCACGGCCAGGCCGAGAAGCCCAAGAATGAGAATCGCCGCTAGGATCTTGAACGCGCGCATCATGAGAACTCGGCGCAGCCTACACTGTGCAGAGAGGGCGTAAAAGCGCTATGAGACCCCCTATGGCCCATTCGCACGGACAACACGGCGGCGCAGAAGCCGGTTCGCCAACGATCGACACGCGCGAGCGGGGCGCCCCCAAGGACGGTGAGCCTCAATTCATGGATCGCAGGCTCTTCATGCAGTTGTTGGTGTTTCAGGTGCCCTCGGGGACGTCGATCGCGGCCAACCAAGAGGCATTGCTCTCGGCCCTGAAAGAAGCCGACATCCCCGCTGTGGTCTACGCAGACACCAACGACCCGCGAGGCGTGGCTCTGCTGACCTTCGGCGAGGATCCTGCGCTTTTCGTCGATTCGGTCCGTCCCTTGTTCGAGGCTGCGCCCTTGCGCGACTGGAAGCTACGCCCCGAGCTCACGATGATCGGCCGCACCTATAGCAGCGGCTACGAGAAAGACCTCGAGTTTTGGCTGCTGGATCGCCCCAGGCAGACGGTGCTCAACCCGGATTGGAATTGGGCGGTCTGGTATCCACTTCGTCGCACCGGGGCCTTCGAGCAGCTCGAAGGAAGAGAGAAGGGCGGCATCCTCCGCGAGCATGCCACGATCGGGCGTGCCTACGGCGACCAAGATCTCGCACACGACGTGCGCCTCGCCTGTCATGGCCTCGACACCAACGACAACGAGTTCCTCATTGGTTTGATCGGGTCGACGCTTCATCCGCTTTCGCATGTCGTTCAGTCGATGCGGGGCACGGTGCAGACCGCGCAGTACATTCAGCAGATGGGTCCGTTCTTCGTCGGGCGTGCGATTGGCCGGCACGCAGGCTCCCGAAAGTGAGTCCGCATGTCTGGTAGTACGTTCGGCCGTCTTTTCCGTGTGACCACGGCGGGTGAAAGCCACGGTCCAGCCAACGTGGTCATCATCGACGGCTGTCCTCCCGGTCTTCCGCTCTCGGAGGAAGACCTCATTCCGGACCTCGAGCGACGTCGTCCGGGGCAGAGTAAAATCGTCACGCAACGTAAGGAGCCGGACAACCCCGAGATTCTTTCAGGCGTGTTCGAGGGCGAAACGACGGGAACGCCCATTGCGATCATCGTCCGCAACAAAGACCAGCGTACCCGCGACTACACCAACATCAAGGACGTGTACCGGCCGGGTCACGCCGATTACACCTTCGACGCGAAGTTCGGTCGCCGCGATTACCGCGGAGGCGGCCGCAGCAGCGCGCGCGAGACCGTGGCGCGAGTGGCGGCAGGCGGCGTGGCGAAGAAGCTCCTTTCAGAGGCCTTCGGCGGGCAGGTGGTCGGCTACGTGACGCAGATCGGGGATATCGAAGCTAAGATTCCTGCGACCGTCACCCTCGATCAGGTGGAAAAGCTGCCGGACGGCGAGCCAAACCTCGTCCGGTGTCCCGATCCGGACGCTGCCGCACGCATGGTCAGGCTCATCGAGAAGATGCGAAAAGATCAGGACTCGATCGGCGGCGTCGCTGAAATCGTCGCGCGCAATGTGCCTGCGGGCCTGGGCGAACCGGTCTTCGACAAGCTCAAGGCCGACCTCGGCAAGGCTCTGTTCAGTCTACCGGCGGTGCTGGGGGTCGAGTACGGCGCAGGCTTCGCGGTCGCTGCCGCGCGTGGCAGCGACAACAACGACGCCTTCGAGACCGACGCAGAGGGTGTCATCCGAACACGCAGCAACCGCCACGGCGGCATGCTGGGCGGGATCTCGAGCGGGATGCCGATTGTTCTTCGCGCTGCCGTCAAACCGACCAGCAGTCTTCCGCGAAGCCAAGACACCGTTACGTCAGCGGGCGACGGGACGACGATCCGGACGACCGGCCGTCACGATCCCTGCCTGCTGCCGCGTTTCATTCCGATGGGCGAGGCGATGGTCGCGCTCGTGCTGGCCGACCACTGGTTGCGCTGGCAGGCGATACGGTTCTAGCGCGCGAAGTTCCAGGCAATGATCGCGATGGCAGCAGTGACGAGGACTGCCGTCCAAAGAAGACTACCGCCCTTACTGTCTTTCGAGCTGTCCGAGCCGACGGCACGCCGAAACCCGCCAACCATATTTCCCATGACACCCGTGGTTTGTCCGCCGACCGTGTTGCGGGATGGGCCATGGCCCTTTTTCCCTCGCTTCTTCGTGTTGGCGCTCTTCTTTTGATACCGCTTCGACATCCACGCCATCTTATCCGGGATCGACGCTCGCGTGAATTGCTTTTTGCGGGGGTGAGAGGGTGTAGTGCGGTATCGGTTGTCGGTCGCGCCGGCACCTCTGGTGTTCTTGCTCACAGGCTGCCAGGAGCTGCGGCTGCACGTCTGGAGCCCTATGCGCCAGCCATCGTTCTTTTGCCCGCGTCGCTTCCGGATCGCCCATGCTTTCGAGGGCCAGGGCGCGACTCCGCAGCAAGCTCTCGTCGCGGGGCGCCAGCCGGAGTCCCGCAACTGCGGCAGAAAGCGCGTTCAGGTCTTGGGAGAGGCTGCCATATGCCCGTGCGAGGTCTCGCCAGGCGCGTGGGTCTCGGGGCGACGCGTCGGCGACTCGTTGATAAGCGTCGGCCGCTGCGGTCCAGCGCCACGCACGGGCGTACGCGTCTCCCCGTACGCGATCGAGAACCGGATTCGGCCCGATCAACGCTTCGGCGCGCCTGGTAAACGCGGCGGCTTCGTTTGGCCGGCCCTGAGCCGAAGAGAGCCGTGCGCGCAGGACCAGAGCCCGCGCGCTCTGGACGGAAGACTTCGATTCGCGAGCCAAGCGCAGTGCTCGCTCGATGCTCGGCTTGGCAACATGTACGTGTTCCTGTTTCGCATGGAGGAGGGCGAGCGCCTGCGTGAGCAACCTTTCGACGACAGATCGCCCCGCGCCTCCCGTGGGTTTGTGTGCGCCTGCTCCACGCCCCATCCAAACCGTGGCGGCGCCCACTTCGGTCACCGGCTGCGCGAGGCAGGGATCGAGCGCAACCTTGCCTCGCTGTTCGGCGCCGTGCGCGAAGTCGATGCCTCGGTCCGTGCGGCTGGCTTCACAGGCCACGGCTTGGAACTCCAGGCTGTGTTTGCGGTGCAGCAAGCGCGCTTCGACTTGCAACGGGAGCTCGAGCTGCTGTGGAAGGTTCATCGAGTAGCGAACCGCCTGGGCATCGTGTGCTGGCAGCGTGCGGTCGAACGCCGGGGCGGAGAATCGATGAACTCGATGTAGAATCTCGGGCGTGGCTTCTGCATCGAGAAGCGTGGCCCGCAGGATGAAAACATCGTCCTCGCCGTCCCCGTTCGGACGCGAGAGCCCGAGCAGCTTGCCAGACGCATCGCGGACCTCGACCTCCAACCAGACATCCTGCATGTCGCGCACTCCGCCGGGGAATCGGTGGCCGGTGCCCCGATTTTCGAGCAAAACGTCCAAGACCAACCGCTCGGTACCCCGGAGCCTCGACTCTTCGGGAAGCAAGTAGCGTCGCGAGCCCGCGCGAACAGGCCCGATGTCGACGACCACGGCGCCTCCGAGCTGACCGGCGGCCTGTTCGGCGTGACCTGGGTCCGGCAACTGGACGGCCATCGCCGTGTGAGACGCGGTCCAGCGGTGACTGCTCACCATTCCGTCGAAGGCACCCGACATCTCCGCGTCGGAGGCAGGCACGAAAGGCATGTGGCAGCCCTGGCAGCTGTTCTCGTCGACCGACGTGAGGTGAT
>CAMYJN010000320.1 GCA_947258625.1 uncultured Polyangiaceae bacterium
CTCGACGATAACGCTAGATTCCGCCGAGCTTGAAATACGGGGCGTAGCGCAGCTTGGTAGCGCGCACGGTTCGGGACCGTGAGGTCGGAGGTTCGAATCCTCTCGCCCCGACTAGAATTCAACACTGCAATTACAATTGCGGCGGAGGCAGGATGGCAAAGGCGTTACCACCGGTAAGAGTACTCGTCGTCGATGATGACCAGGCGATCTTGGAGTTCATGGAGACCTTCCTCACCAAGGACGGCTTCGAGGTCACGACCCTGGCCAATCCCAAGGATGCGCCGGACGAAGTCAAAGAGGGCGGATACCACCTCGTGGTGCTCGACCTGATGATGCCCGGCCTCGGCGGCGTCGAAGTCCTCGAGCAGATTCGCAGAGTCGACAGCGATGTGGCGGTCGTGATCTTCACCGGCTATCCGTCTCTCGACACCGCCGTCCAGTCGATGAAGCTCGACGCGGTCGACTACCTCAAAAAGCCGTTCAACCCGGATGAATTCCGCGAAGTCCTCGATCGCGTCATGCGCAAGAAGGGCCTCCTTCGCACGCCCGAAGAAAACCTTCATCGCGTGATTGGAGAGACCATTCGAGGGCTCCGCAAGGACCGCGGTTTGACCTTGAAGCAGATGGCCCGCCGTACCGGGCTCAGCGTGTCGCTTCTTTCCCAAATCGAGCGGGCCGAGTCGAGCGCGTCGATCAGCTCGCTCTACAAAATCGCAACCGCGCTCGACGTGCGGATTCAAGATCTTTTCGGCGAGTACTGATCGCCGCTCGTTACTTCACGCTGGTGGTGCGCTCGAGGACGGCGATGAGATGTGCGCGGAGTTGCGGCTCGTCGATGACCTCGAGCGCCCGGCGGCCCCGCTTGTGGGCAACCTCGACCTGCGCGTCCGCCGCGAGCAACTCGACCAGCCGCACCCTTGCATAAAGGTCATCGGGGGCCGCAACGGTCCAACGATCGAGAACAGCGATCGCCGCTCGAAGATGGCCCCGTGACGCGAGCCTTTCGGCCCTGACGCGCGCGCCAAGCCCGCTCTCTTCAAGCCCATTCGCTTTGATTGCCGCGTAGTAAGCCGCCGCCTCATCGAAATGACCCGCCCGCTCGAAGAGTGCTGCAAGCGCTGCTCTTTCAACGTCTCGTTTCGGATCGAACAAGCGAAGGCCCGCCCTCAGCGCTCCTTCCTCGAGATAGATCCCTGCGAGCGTCTCTCGGACTGCAAGCGAGTAATGCGGAGCCTGGCTCAACGCTTCCGCTGCGGCGCCACGTCGGCCCTGCGCCGTCGAGCACGCCGCAAACGCCAATCGTGCTGCTTCGAAGCTCGCCGTACCGAACGGGACCTCCGCGAATGCGGCGGCCGCGGCGACGTAGTTTCCATCGATCAGGAGCGCGCGCCCCCTGGCGTACTCGACCTTCGGAGAGGGCGTTATGGATTTCAAAAAGTCGAGCGCCCGTTCGACTTCGCCGATCTTCAAGAGCAGGTCGACGCGCTCGGACCAGTCTCCCAGTCGTTGGCTATCGCTACCGCCTAAAAAAGATGCGACTTCTGCTCGATCGCCACTTCTGAAGAGAGCGTGCAGCCAGAGCGCGATGTTTTCCGGGGTAGCCAGGGCTGCCGCGAGTGCCCGCGCCGCGAAGGCGGGTTGGTCGTTTTCGAGTGCGAGCTTCCCAGCCTCCCGGGCGCGAGCCGCAGGCGTTGAATGAGGATCGAGAGCGAGGGCAAGGGACAGCGTTTCCGCGTCTCCCCGGCTCCGTGCCAGGTCGAGCAGTACCCGCCGTGCGCGCTCTATATGTGCATGGCGTGAGGAGCCCAGGTACTCGAGCAGGAGCGCGCTCGCTCGCTCGGGACGCCCTGACGCGACGAGTGTTTCCGCCATTGCAACGACCGGCGCATCCCAACCCGGTGCCAGTTCCTGGACCCGGATGAAGGCCGCAATCGCCTCTCGTTCCTCATCCCTGTGCTGGGCGATGCGCCCCTGCGCGAGCGCGACCCACGGCGAACCCGGATAAGAGCGCCGTGCCGCGGCGAGTGTGCGATCGGCACGGCGTGAGTCGCCGCTGAGCTCGTACTCCTCCGCCAAGCGGGTCATGAGAAGCGCGTCGTCCTCCGGCGCCGCGGTCGCGTTCTCGAAGGCCATGGCCGCTTCACCGTGACGACCCTGGTTTGCAGATGCCTCGCCCTCGATGAACCACTCGTAGGCGTACGGCGAGACGAATGCCCCGTACTCCAACTCGCCCTCCACGACGCGAGGAACCGTTCGGAGTCCGGGTGGCGTACACGCGGCAAGTCCGAGCAGAATTATCGACGCCAAACGACCCACCATCAAATCATAGTCGACAGGGTCATTCGAGGCCCGGTCGGCCCTTGGCATGGGGTTTGACTTCGTCGCGCCGCACCCCTACATCTTCGCGCAGCGCGAGCCTTCCTTTGTACTGATTCCGCGCTCGAGCTCAGGGAGAAGACGATGGGTCCGATTTGGATGACGTTGCTGTTGGTGAGCACGCTCGGATTTTTCTCGTGGTCCGCGTTTCGGCGGCTGAGGCAGGTCAAAGTGGGGGTTCCCGACCCTCGGTTTGGCTGGGACTCGGAGCAAATCGCCGACCGGACCAAGACACTGCTGGTCTACGCCTTTGGGCAGAAAAGGATGCCCAACTACACGATGGCGGGTTTCGCCCACGTCGGAATCTTCATCGCATTCCAGGTGCTCTTGCTCAACAGCCTCATGCTCTGGGGCCGCGGCTTCGACCCTGGGTTCGACTTCTGGGGCCTCTTGAACACCGACCACCTCGTCGGAAAGCTCTACTCCTTCGTCAAGGAGCTCGCAGCGTTCGCCGCGATCGTCGGCTCGGTGCTGTTTTTGTACCTTCGCTGGGTGAAGCGCGGTGTGGATAGCGGTGACCCGAAAGCCGTCAAGGACAAGCCTCGCATGACGCTCAGCCACCACGCCAACCGCTACGTCTTCACCGAGCCCATCCTGATTCTTTTCATCATCATCACGATGATGGCCGCGGACTTCGTTTACGTCGGAGCCTCCTTGGTTCTCGATTCGCGTGCGTACGGCGAGGCGATTCATGCGGGCTGGTGGGAGCCGTTCGGCGGGATCGTCGCCCAGCTTCTCGCTGGAACCGACAACGACGGCGTCGTGCGGGCGTTGCAGCACGCTGGCTTCTGGTGGCACTCCGCATTCGTTCTCATCTTCCTGAACATCCTTCCGTACTCGAAGCACTTCCACGTGCTGACCGTGATTCCAAACGTGTTCGCCTACGAGCGGAGGCCGAATGCCCTTCCCAAGGTCGATGACCTCGAAGGTAAGGTAGAGCGCGAAGAGTCGCTCGGTATCAACCGGCTCAGCGACCTCACGTACAAGCACATCATGGACCTGTACACCTGCACCGAGTGCGGACGATGCAGCGACAACTGCCCGGCATACATCACAGGCAAAAAGCTCTCGCCGAAGCACCTCACGCTAGCGATTCGAGATCACCTCTACGCCACCGAAAAAGAGATGTTTGGCAAGGACGCTCTGGTCGAAGAACCGAGTGATACGCCCGCAGCGGAGCCCAAACCAAGCTCTGCCGAAGAGCCGATTCACACCTTCCCAGCGGCACCGGAGGGTGCCTACTTCGTGGGCGAAACAGTCGTCGATCTGGTTCCCAACATCCTTCACCCGGATGTGATTTGGGGCTGCACCTCCTGTCGCGCATGCGAAGAGCAGTGTCCCGTCATGATTTCCTACGTCGACAAGATCATCGGCATGCGACGCGAGGAAGTCATGATGAAGAACGAATTCCCCGGCGAGCTTCAGGGCGCGTTCAACGGTATCGAGACCAATGGCAACCCGTGGAACATCTCCGCGATGGATCGGGCGGACTGGGCCGACGGACTCGACATCCCGCTGCTGAGTGACAAGCCCGACGCCGATGTCCTCTACTGGGTCGGCTGCGCGGCCAGCTATGATGACCGCGCCAAGAAGGTGGCGCGCGCCGTGTCCAAGCTCTTGAAGAAGGCACGGGTCGACTTTGCCATTCTTGGCACCGAGGAGACTTGCACCGGCGACCCCGCGCGCCGCGCCGGCAACGAATACCTCTTTCAGATGCTTGCCGAGCAGAACGTCGAAACCCTCAACGGCTACGAAGCCTCGAAGAAGACCATCATCACCGCCTGCCCCCATTGCTTCAACACACTCGCCAACGAGTACAGCGA
>CAMYJN010000321.1 GCA_947258625.1 uncultured Polyangiaceae bacterium
GGCGTACCTGATCTTCGCCGGCATCTCGACCCCACTGGTCCTTTCGGTCCACTCGGTCGTCTCCTTCGACTTCGCGACGTCGGTGGTTCCTGGCTGGCACACGACGATCTTCCCGCCGTACTTCGTCGCTGGCGCCGTCTTCAGCGGATTCGCGCTGGTGATGACGCTGATGTTGATCTGCCGCTCGATCTTCAAGCTGCAGAACATCGTGACGATCCGGCACTTGGACCTGATGAACAAGTTCATGCTCGGTACGGCGCTGCTGGTTGGTTATGCGTACGCGATGGAGTTCTTCATCGCCTGGTACTCCTCGAACCCGTACGAGCAGTGGGTGTTCTTCCACAACCGCCTCGGTTGGGGACAGCTAGACAGTAAAGGCAACTGGGGCCCGCTCTGGTGGGCGTACTACGCGATGGTGTTCTGCAACGTCATCGTCCCGCAGATCTTCTGGTTCAAGCGAGCGCGCACGAGCGTTCCGATCATGCTCATCGCAAGCGTGCTCATCAACATCGGCATGTGGTTCGAGCGCTTCGTGATCATCGTCACGTCGACGTATCAGGACTTCCTGCCCTCTTCCTGGGGCATGTTCCATCCGACGGCGATCGACATCTTGACCTACCTCGGAACCTTCGGATTGTTCTTCACCCTGTTCCTTCTCTTCGTCCGCTGGGTTCCAATGATCGCGATCGCGGAGGTCAAAGGAAATCTACCGGGCGCGCATCCAGACATGCACGCCATCGAGGCACATGACGAGGCACCGGACGCAATTGGTGCGCCCGTACCGGCGGAGTGACGCGAATCATGGCTAACGAAACGAAAAAGCCCGCCCTTTACCTGGCCGAATACGACACGCCGAATGCCATCGCCCAGGCGGCGATGAAGGTGCGCGACGCCGGCTACAAGAACTGGGATTGCCACACCCCGTACGCCATGCACGGCATGGATGAGGCGATGGGGCTCAAGCCCACGCGAATCGGGGTGCTCTCATTCATCTTTGGGATGCTCGGCGTCGCAACCGCGGTGTTCATGATGCAGTACACCAACGCTTTCGACTTCAACCTATTGAACATCGGCGCCGGCTATCCGCTCATCGTGGGCGGCAAGCCGCCAGGCGCGTTCCCATCGATGGTGCCGATCATGTTCGAGCTCGGGATTCTTCTGTGCGGCTTTGCGACGCTCTTCGGATTGCTCGGCATCATCAAGCTGCCGATGTTCAATCATCCGATTTTCGCGTCCGACCGGTTCGAAGCCGCCACCGACGACAAGTACTTCATTTCGATTGAGGCGGGAGACCAGAAGTTCGACCTCGATCGAACCAGAGCGCTCCTCGAGGCGACGAACCCGACGTATATCGAGCTCGTCGAAGAGGAGGTGCTTTGATGCGCACCCTTCTGATCGTACTAGGACTCGCCACGCTAGCGACGGCGTGCGTTGGCGGCGAGAGCAGCGAGCCGCCGATCGTCGGCATCCGCAACATGTACAACCAGCCGCGCTACGATACCCAGGAGCGGCAGCCCTTCTTTGCAGATCAGCGCTCCATGCGCCCTCAGGTCGAAGGGGCGGTTTCTCGTGAGATGGAACGCTCGCTGACGACCGCGACCGGCCTGGCTGCCGACGAAGGCTATCTCTTGGAGGTCCCCGCCACCGTCATCGCACGGCGCGGGGGCAGCGCGGCGTTTCTAAAGCGCGGCAAAGACCGATACGAAATCTTCTGCGCAACGTGCCACTCGGTCTCCGGCGACGGCAAAGGCATGGTGTCGCGCCGTGCTGCTTCGTTGGGCGCGAGCGGCCTCGTCGCGCCGAGCTTCCACGATGACCGGCTGCGACACATCCCCGATGGCCAACTTTTTGCGACCATCACCAATGGCCTGCGAAACATGCCGGCGTACGCCCACAACATCCCGGTCGATGACCGGTGGGCCATCGTTCACTACGTTCGCGCACTGCAGCTGAGTCAGGCACCCGTGGCGGCGCTGAAGAATACGGAGCAGTCCAAGTGACGAACGCAAGCGACACAGACTATCGAGTCGGAGACGATCGCATATGGAAGCGCGCGTGGCTCGCGCCCCTTGGTCTCGCCATCGTGGGCGGCCTGCTCGCCATTCTCACCGCCGACGCGGACAGGCTTGGCTACGCCTACCTGTTTGGCCTGTTTACCACCGCCACCTTCATGCTCGGGGCACTGTTCCTGGTGTTGGTCCAGTTCCTGACCGCTTCGTACTGGGGCGTATCTTCGCGACGAATCGTCGAAGTGATTATGTCGGGTGCGCCCGTCGTGGCGCTCTTGGCGCTGCCTTTCATTGCTGGCGTCGCGCTCGGTAAGATTCACATCTATGACGAGTGGCAGAGCGTATCGGCTCACGGCGAGCAGGCGGAGCCCGATTCGGGTTCAGACCATGCGAGCGATCACGAGGAGCACGGTGTCCTCGACTTCGGCTCGGGCGTCGCGCACGCGCAGGCCGATGCTGACGATCACGGCGAGCACAGCGAAGCCGCGGCCCATGACGAAGCGCACTCCCACACCCCGCAGGAAGTTGCGCTTCACCACGAAGTCCTCGAAAAGAAATCCGGCTACCTGAACACCAAGGGCTGGGTTGCCCGCGGTCTCGGCTATCTCCTCGTCTGGTGCCTTTTGGCCTTGGCATACTTCGCTTGGTCGAGGCGCCAAGACCAGGACCATGACCCGAAGCACACCGTTCGGATGCAGAGCCTGGCAGCCCCCTCGTTGATTCTGTTTGCCGGCGCGCTGACCTTTGCGGCCTTTGATTGGTTGATGTCGCTCGAGGCCGCCTGGTTTTCGACGATCTTCGGCGTGATCATCTTCGCCGGTTCTGCGGTCTCGATTCTCGCCCTCACGATCTTGATTGGCTTGAGCCTCTACAAGCGTGGCTTGGTCGGGGACGTCATCAACGTCGAGCACTTCCACGACCTCAGCAGGCTCATGTTTGGCTTCGTCTGTTTTTGGACCTACGTCCACTTCTCGCAATGGATGCTGATTTGGTACGCAGGCATTCCGGAGGAAGCCACGTGGTTCATGAAGCGCTGGGACGGTGGCTGGAAGTTCGTGTCCTACCTGCTGTTCTTCGGCCACTTCGTCGCGCCGTTTCTCCTGCTGATGTCGCGCGTTCAGAAGCGCGCGCTTCCCTGGCTCCAGGTCATGTGCTTCTGGGTCCTTTTCATGCACATCGTGGACATCTACTGGTTCGTGCTGCCCCAGGCCGGAGCCTTCCAGGTCCAGCTCGCAGACATTGGGGCGCTCCTGTTCATCGGCGGCGTCTTTTTCACCTACGTCTTTTGGCAGCTCGGGCAGGTCCCGTTGGTGCCGGTTGGCGATCCAAGGCTTCAGCGGAGCCACCACCTCCACCAAATATACTGAGCGTGCACGGATGAGTACGAAGCAGAAAACACGATTTGCATCCTTCCCCGTCCTCGTGGCCCTCTCGGCTGTGATGGCGCTGGGCCTGGGTTGCGGCCAAGCCGATTCGGCCAGGGCGCCCACCAGCGACGATGAGTACGACATCATCAAGCGGCAGCAGGAGGAAGCCCTCGAGAAGGGAGCGATGCCCATCGCCCAGGCGATGGCGCAGTACGGCTCGACCCGACGCGAGGAGTTTGCCGCCCTCGAGCCGCAGCCCTCGGCGGACGAGTCGGCGGTCAGCGGCTGGTCGTTCAAGGGTGCGGCTCCCATCGCGGCGGGGGAAGTCACGATGCCGCCCGAATGCGTCGGCGCGGCAAATCCCGAAGCGTGCTGGGGCCAAAAGCTAAGCAACAGCAAGGGCTGCATGGTTTGCCACGCGGTCGACGGCGTGAAGCAGCAGCCCTGCCCGAACTGGAAGGGCATCTTCGGCGCGGAACGACCCCTCGTTAGCGGCGAGACCGTGGTTGCCGACGAGGCATACCTCGCCAATTCGATCGTGAACTCCTGGGACCAGGTGGTCCAGGGCTACGGCAAAACGATGCCACCCTACAATTTCCCCGAGCAGGAAGTCGCGGCGTTGGTCGCCTACCTCAAGTCACTAGGAGAGGGCGGATGATGATCAAATCACGCGCCGCTAAAGTGATGGTCCTCGTGTCGACGCTGTCGGTGATACTGACGGCTTGCAACGCGCCCAGCCCGGACACGGCCAGTCTCAAATACAGCCAAGATCTCTACGATGGCTGCGTCCAATGTCACGGGGCGAACGGC
>CAMYJN010000322.1 GCA_947258625.1 uncultured Polyangiaceae bacterium
TTCACCTGGGGGCCGCCGCGGCCGTCGGTGCCGTGACAACGTGCGCAGTTGCGCTGCCACAAAAGCTCGCCAACCGTCAGGTCGGGGCGATCTTGCTGCGGCACACGATTGCGATCGACCAGATTGTCAGGGAGGTGCGCGTGGTCTTCGGGAGTCCACACGCGAAGATTCTCCGGCTCGCTCGAACAGGCCGCCACAAACAGGCAGGCCACAATGATCCTGATCAACACGGAACCCCCTGTAGCCTATCCGCCGATGAGGCTCATCCCGACGCGTTCGTGCTCGTGCTCTTGGGGCTCCAAGAAATGATGACCGCGATCCTTACCCGTGAGCGACCAGAACATCGCCCAGGCGAGGTCGAGGTCGCTGCCGCCGGCGCGCATGATGTTGCGCAAGCTAATCGCGCGACGCGAGGCCAGGCAGGCACGAATGTCGCCCCGGGCCGTGACCCGGACCCGATTGCACGTATCGCAGAACTCGTTGCTGATGGGCGTGATGAAGCCGACCCGATGACCGGAGCCATCGGCTGCTGCCATGTACCGTGCCGGCCCCTGGCCTTCAATTCCCTCGGAAGCCTCCCTCGATACGCTGTCTCCAAGGGCTTCGAGGACATCGTCGGCGTTCATTCTCATGTCTTGCGGGAGCTTTGCGCCCTCGCCGAGCGGCATCAGCTCGATGAAACGAGGTGTCGTGCCGAGCGACCAGGCGAAATCGACGATCCGCTGCAGCTCGTCGTCATTACGGCCCCGGAGCGGCACGGTGTTGAGCTTCACGTCGAGCCCGACGTCGATGGCCGCGTGAATCCCAGCCAAAACGCGTCCCAGGTCGCCACCGCGCGTGAGCTCGGCAAACCGGCCGGCGTCCAGCGTATCGATCGACACGTTCACCCCAAACAGCCCCGCATCGCGCAGCGGCCGCGCAAGCTCGGAGAGCCGAGTCGCATTCGTCGTCATCACGAGTTGCTCGACCTCGGTGCGCCGATGTACGAGCTCGACCAGCCGAACGATATCTTTTCGCACCAAAGGCTCGCCGCCGGTGAATCGGACCCGCCGAATGCCCGCCAGCGCAAACACCGACACCAGCCGTGCAGCTTCTTCGAACGTCAGAAGGTCGCGCCGAATCGCATGCTCATCCTCCCCGCTCGGTGGCATGCAGTAGATGCATGCAAGATCGCAGCGGTCGGTCACGCTCAGTCGCAAATAGGTATACCGCCGGCCACGCGAGTCGCGCAAAAGCGGAATTGCGTCGAAATCATCGGGCCGAACCGGCCAGTCCTCGTAGACTGCCGAGCGACTCTGCACGAGGGGAAGTCGGTGCACCGGCTGAGTCTAGAGGCCCGCGCGTTCCGGTCAACGCTCCGACGCGTGCTTGACATCACCTGAGCAGGGAATCAGGCTCAAGCCTTCCACTGAATCACGGTTCATTTTCAGGAGCTCAGCGCATGGAATCTAATGGAAACCGCGTGGCGATCGTTGCCGGACTGCGGACGCCCTTCGCGAAGCAATGGTCGGCCTACCGAGAGGTCAGTGCACTCGATCTCGCGAACATCGTCGTAGCCGAGCTGCTGCAGCGGCTCGAGTTCGACCCGACCGAAATCCAGCAGGTCGTTTACGGACAGGTCGTGCCTTCGGTTGAAGCGCCAAACATCGCCAGGGAGATCGTGCTGGCGACGGGCATGCCGAAGAGCATCGAGGCCTACAGCGTCTCGAGAGCCTGCGCCACGAGCTATCAGTCGACCGTCAACGTCGCCGAGGCGATCATGGCCGGTGCGATCGACACCGGTTTGGCGGGCGGCGCGGACAGCGCGAGCAACGTACCGATCACCGTGTCGAAGCGCCTCGCCGAAGCGCTCATGGCGGCCACCAAGGCGCGCAGCATCGGGGAGCGGGCTCAGATTTTCGCAGGGTTGCGTCCCCGGGACCTCGTACCGGTGGCTCCGGCCATCGCCGAGTACTCGACCGGACTTTCGATGGGCGAGAGCGCGGAGAAGATGGCGAAGGAGAACCACATCGCCCGCGAAGCCCAAGACGAGTTCGCGCTCCGAAGTCACACGCTAGCGGCGGCGGCCTGGGACGAGGGCAAGTTCGACGAGGAGGTGATGGAGGTCTTCGTACCCAACCGCTTCGACCAGACGATTCGTAAGGATAACCTGGTTCGGGAAGGCGGTACGATCGAAGACTACGCCAAGCTCAAGCCTGCCTTCGACCGCAAGCACGGCACCGTCACCGCGGGCACCAGCTCACCGCTCACCGATGGCGCCAGCGCGCTCCTGTTGATGCGTGAAGACAAGGCCAAGGCGCACGGCTTCGATGTGCTCGGCTTCATTCGAAGCTACGCGTTTGCCGCGCTCGACCCTGCGGGCCAGCTCCTGATGGGTCCCTCCTATGCAGCGCCGATCGCCCTCGATCGGGCCGGCATCAAGCTGTCCGACCTCGATCTGGTCGATATGCACGAAGCGTTCGCTGCGCAGATCCTCTCGAACACGCAGGCGTTCGAGTCGAAGGAATGGGCGGAGAAGAACATCGGTCGCTCCGAGAAGATCGGCGACATCGATTGGGACAAGTTCAACGTGACCGGCGGCTCGATTTCGATCGGCCACCCGTTCGCCGCCACGGGCGCACGTCAAATCACACAGACCCTACGCGAGCTCAAGCGGCGGGGAGGCAACTTGGCCCTTTGCACCGCATGCGCGGCGGGTGGCCTGGGTGCAGCGATGGTCTTGGAGGCAGAGTAATGGCGAACGAAGGACTCAGCATCGAGAAGCGCGGCGACGGCGTAGCCATCGTTCGCATGGACATCCCAGGCGAACCGATGAACACGCTCAAGAGCGACTTCATCGACACCTTCACAGACGCGTTCAGCTCGATCGAGAACGACGCGGACATCAAGGCGGTCGTCTTCACGTCGGGTAAGAAAGACAGCTTCATCGCGGGCGCCGACATCACGATGCTCGAGTCCGTCACGAGCGCAGAGGAAGGCGACCGAGTCTCCCGCGAGGGCCACAAGGTGATGAACCGCATCGAGAGCTGTCCGAAGCCAGTCGTCGCCGCCATCCATGGGGTGGCGCTCGGCGGCGGCCTCGAAGTCGCTCTGGCCTGTCACGCTCGCGTAGCGACCGATAGCAAGAAAACCCAGCTCGGTCTTCCGGAGGCCCAGCTCGGCCTTCTCCCCGGGGGCGGCGGCACCCAGAGGCTTCCCCGGCAAATCGGCGTGCAGGCTGCGCTCGACATGATGCTGACCGGCAAGTCGATCAACGCGAAGAAGGCGCTCAAGCTCAGTCTGGTCGACGATGTGGTTCCCCCGTCGATCCTTCTCGAAACCGCCGCGGCCCTGGCGCTCTCACGGATTGACTACGTGCCGCATCGGGAGAGCTTCATCGAGCAGCTCCGCGACAAAGAGGCCGTGACGGAATTTGCGCTTTCGAAAAACCCCGTCGGGCGGAAGATCCTCTTCGACCAGGCTCGCAAGCAATTGCACAAGCAGACCCGCGGCAACTACCCAGCGCAGGATTTGATCATCGACATCGTGAAGACGGGCCTCGAAGACGGCTTCGAAGCAGGGCTTGCCGCCGAGGCGCGCGGCTTCGGTCGTCTGCTCACTACGCCGGAAGCGGCGAACCTCATGAGCATCTTCTTTGCGACCACCGCGCTGAAGAAAGACTCGGGCGTGGACGACCCGAACGTCAAGCCGCGCGAGGTCAAGAGAGTCGGCATGCTCGGCGCCGGACTCATGGGCGCCGGTATCGCTTACGTCACGACCGCGGTTGCCAAGACTCCGGTGCGTCTCAAGGATCGGGACGCTGACGGTGTGATGGCGGGCCTTCGCTACATTCGCGGCATCATCGATGGCCGCGTCAAGCGCAAACGGCTCAGCGAACGGCAAGCCGACGCGCTGATGCTGCAGACGACAGGAACGACGAGCTACGAAGGCTTTCAGGACATCGACGTCGTGATTGAAGCGGTTTTCGAAGACCTCTCGCTCAAGGAGCGGATGGTCCGAGACGTCGAGGAAGCAGGCCGGGACGACGTGATTTTTGCGTCGAACACCTCCTCGCTGCCCATTACGATGATCGCCGCGGCCAGCAAGCACCCCGAGACGGTCATCGGGATGCACTACTTCTCGCCTGTCCACAAAATGCCGCTGCTCGAGATCATCGTCACCGACCAGACGGCCGACTGGGTC
>CAMYJN010000323.1 GCA_947258625.1 uncultured Polyangiaceae bacterium
AGCGGGGTGCTCGCACACGTCTGTGCTGGACTGCCAGGCCACTACATAGTCGGGTGGGGGTGGGCGGGCGGTGTAATTAAACCTGACCAGGCCCCACGCCCATCAACCACCCCCCACCACATCCGCGGCAGCCTCAGTGCAAGTGATAGTGCAAGTGATAGTGCCAGCGTCAGCGTCAGTGCCAGTGCCAGCGCCAGCGTCAGGAGGCGTCGGTGCCGTGGACTGGGTGGATGCGTAGGTATCGGCCCAGGTGTTTGGCGCCTAGGTAGAACGGGATCGTGTCCAAGAGCGCGACGGTGAGCTTGAAGGTGTAGCCCGCGGCGATGAAGGTGAGGAGCTGCGGCCACAAAGGCGCGGCTTCGTCGATGGGGATCCCTCGTGCAAGGAAGTGCGTGATCAGGATCACCGAGACGGTGTCGACGAGTTGGCTGACCAGCGTCGAGCCGTTGTTGCGAAGCCAGAGGTGGCGGCCGCCGGTCAAGCGCTTCCAGAAGTGAAAAATCTGAACGTCGATGAACTGAGCCGCGAGGTAGGCGATCATCGAAGCGGTCACCGCACTGAAGGCGAGGCGACGCACCTCGAAGAAGATCCCCGACTGCGGTTGGTCCGCGGGCTCGAAGCCCGGTAGCGCGCCGCCGATCCAAAGGATGAACATGACCCAGAGGTTTAGCGCGAGGCCCATCCAGACGACCTGGGCGGCGCGGTGGCGGCCGTAGAGCTCCGAGAGGAAGTCGGTGCACAGGAACGTGATCGGGTACGGCAGGACGCCGACGGCGAGCGGCATGGGTATGGTGAGGCTCGTCCCGGGGAGCTGAAAGCTCAGATCGATGAAGCGGGTGACGCCCAGGATGTTGAGCATGGCGAGCGTCCCCAAGAACAACCCAGAAAGTATCAAGAACACCAGCTGACGCCGCTCGTGCAGGGTCGCTTCATCGAGTTGCGGGACCCCTTCGAACCGATATTGCTCCGAAGGCAAAAGCCCGCGACTGCCTTCGCTCACGCTCGCGCCTTTTGGCGCAGGGCCTTCCCCTCGATCCCGCGCCACGCCTGATGCTCTTGACCCGTCTGCTTCGGGTCACCGACCGCTTCGTAGAGCGCGGGAAGCGCAATCGAGATCGCCCGGGCCTTCACGGCGCTTTTCCAGGCCTCGCGAAACTCGGTGAGGTTGACGCCGAACGGAACGATGAGCTTCCCCCGAAGGAGAGACGCTGGCACTGGCACTGGCGCTGACCCTGCCGCTGACCCTGACACCGACTCCGCCCCGTGCTCGTGCGGCTCTCCCGCCTCGCACGCTGCACAGTGGTGTTCGACCCGCTCCTGCTGAATGAACACGCGTACGCCCTCGGGGAGCGCCTCCTCGAGGCTCCGAACGGCCCCTGGCTCTCGCTCGAGAGCAACGAACGGCCAACGGCGCTCGTCGCCCGGTCGGAGAATCTCGAGCAGCGGGAACACGGGGACGGCGTTTCCGGTCGACGTCTGGTGTGCCGCGACGGGCGCTCCATCCCAGAGTACCAGGTCACCATAGTCGATCGGCGCGTCGCGAAACGTCGGCGATTGAACCACACCGTGACAGGGGCTGAGCGGCGCAATCCACACCAGCTCGAAGCCGACCGTCTTGTCGGGGAGTTGGGACGTCGCGTCCGTGGCCGGCGTCCGCGACAGGACGCGCAAGAGCATCGGCGGAAGATTGGCAACGAAGGGCATGCCGCGGGATCGATCGATGCGCGCCGGAACACCGAGTTGCTCCCAGTTGTCCACCGCTTCTTCGGCCTTGCCTAGGGCCGTGGCGCAAATCGCGAGATTCCACAGCACCGGCCGCTGATCGCCGAGGCGCATTCGCGCTTGCTCGTTGGCGGCGTAGGCGTCGTCGAAGCGGCCGCGCCATTTGTCGAGGAGGCCGGCGTCGTACCACCACTCGCCCCGCTCCGGGTCGAGCTCGATCGCGCGGGTGAACGCTTCCTGCGCTTCGGCGTCCTTGCCCGGGCCGCAGAACCGAAGCGCGTTTCCCAACATCGCGCTTAAATTGCCGGCCACCTCGGGGTCCTTGCCGTCGGCGTCGTCGAGCGCGTCCAAGCTTCGCCGCAGGGCCTCCGCTGCCCACGTCGCGGGCCCGTCTTCGCGAAGCGGCGGTTCGTCCATGCCACGCCGGCCGGCCTGTTCGAGCAAAAGTGACGCCGCGCCGAGGGTCAGGCGCCAATTCCTCGTCCAGGCGCCGGCGAGCTCTCGAAGCAGCTCGCGTTGGGCGAAGCCGTTGCCCATTTCACCAATCAGGCCGAGGGCCAGCTCGGCGAGCTTCTCGTCCGAGCTCAACTGGCTCCGTCTTCCAAGGAGCGCTTTCCAGGCAGAGTCCAGCTCATGGGTCGATTCGGGCGGGTTCATGCGGGCCGAGCTTAGCAGCCGGCACTTGCTTGTCAGCGCCGCAGCGGCACACAAAGCCCGATTTCGACGCTCTTCTTGGTGAACGCAGCCCTTTTTCGCTAACCTGAGGACGCGCGCGTCGCTCGGCGGCCGCCACGGACGAACGGGGATGGGTTGCAATATCACAGTGCGGGACTGACCGACGTCGGACAGCGCCGGAAGTTGAACGAGGATGCGTTCATGGTCGACGACGAGCTTGGCTTGTACGTCGTCGCAGACGGGATGGGTGGCCACGCGGCCGGCGAGATCGCGAGCCAGGAAGCCGTCGACACGGTGTACGGCATGGTCCGACGTGGTCACGAAGCGCTCGATCGCGTCGCGCAGGGCGATATGGGCGAAGAGTCGCTGCGTCGAGCCATTCGGATTGTCGAAAGCGCCGTGCAAGCCGCAACGTACATGGTCTTCGGTTTGGCGCAGCACGACCCCGAACAGCAAGGCATGGGGACGACCCTGTCGGTGCTCGCGATGTGCGGAGACTACGGCATCACCGCGCAGGTTGGCGACAGCCGAATCTATTTGATCCGCAACCGCAGCGCCCAGCCGCTCACCGAGGATCACACTCTGGTCGCTTGGCAGCTGAAGCAGGGGATCATTACCGAAGCCGAAGCCGCCCGATCACCGCATCGAAACGTGATCACCCGCGCGGTCGGAAGTCGCGAATACGTTCAAGTCGACACCGGCTTCTTCGAGGTCCAGCCCTCGGACGCCTACCTGCTCTGCTCGGACGGGCTCCACGGCTACCTCAAAGATGATGAGCTCCCGGACGTGATCGACATGGGGCCTAAAGGCGCCGCCGAACGATTCATCTCCGTGGCGAACTCGCGCGGCGGGCGGGATAATATTACCGCTGTTGTGGTTAGCGTGCGGTAGCAACCGGGGCGCGGAAAAAAGGCGCGACGCAGGCCTGCGTCGAACGGCTCGGCTTGCAAATCTGGTCGGTTGGGCTTGAGGGCGGGGACCAGGCAAGCCTCGCCTCGGCGCGCGCGCCAATCTGCGGTGGTTGCTGTCTTGCAGATTGGCACTTGCGACGTCGACTCCGACCCACATCGCGCCTTTTTCCGCGCCCCTCCACTCATCTCCAGTTGTGTAAGAGTGTGGCACCGAAGCCCCCCCATAAGACAGCAGGCGACAGCGCGAGCCGGAACGGCGAAGCCCGGCGCAGAGCGCCGGCAAGGCAGAGCAAAGCGAATGCCGCGCCAGGGAGGATTACGGGTGGGGGTGTGCGGGCGGTGTAACTAAACCAACGTTGACGTAAGTCGCCGACCGCCGACCACTGCCACTGCCACTGCCACTGACGCCGCGATTCGAGCCATCGTCTTCGGCTACTCGCCAGCCGGCACCGATTCGGCGACTTTCTTCAAGCGAGCGAGGCCGTCCTCGTAATCCGCCCCGACCCAGCCGTCCATCATCTTCGCAAAGTACCCGCCCAGCGGCCCGGCCGCGGTTCCGCTCAAACCCCAGGTCACGCGGACACCGTCGCCGGTCGGCGCGAACGTCCAATCCGCATTCGGCTGCCCCATGTCACCGAAGTCGAGCTTCATTTCGATTCGCGTCGGACGCTCGCTGAGCGTGATGGTCTGCGTACCGTCACCCGACTCCTCACTGGTCCAGGTCACCGTTGCACCCACGCCAGCCTCGGGCCCCGTGAACTCGTTCTTGATCGAAGGGTCGCGCGCAATCCATGGCGACCAGGCACGCCAGCTCTGGAGCGAGTTCACTTGATCGAACACGACCTCCGGCGCAGCATCGATCTCGATCGATC
>CAMYJN010000324.1 GCA_947258625.1 uncultured Polyangiaceae bacterium
CGTTCCCTCGGGACGATCAGAAGGGCGTCGCCAGCGTCCACCACGACCAGGTCGTGCACGCCAACCAGTGCAATGAGCTTGCCGTCGGGCGCCGCGACGAAATTGCCGCTGGCGTCGACCGCGATGGCGCCTTCGGGCAAGACGTTGGCCTGCTCATCTTGGGGCGCGAGCTCCCATGCCGAAGTCCAGCTTCCAAGGTCGGACCATTCGAAGGTGCCAGGGACCACGCTGACCGCGCTGACCTTTTCCATGATGCCGTGGTCGATGCTCACCGCTGGCAGCCCTCCGTAGGTTTCGCGAACCAGGGCTGCCTCATTCCCAGCTCTTGCGGCCTCGTCGTAGCGCTGCAGCTCCTGACCGAGACCGGGAAGGTGTTGGTCGATCGCGTCGAGAATTCGAGAGGCCAGGAAGAAGAACATTCCGCTGTTCCAGAGAAAATTTCCGTTCGCGACGAACTGTTCGGCGCGTTGACGGTTCGGCTTTTCGACGAAGCGTCGGGCCCGAAAGACCCCTGGGTCGAGCTCCGAGCCGACTTCGATGTAGCCGTAGCCGGTTTCCGCTCGCCCGGGGCGAATTCCGATCGTGACGTAGTCGCCGTGTGTTGCGGCTTCGAGTCCGCGACGGAGTGTCTCGACATAGGCTTCTGTTTCGCGGATGTAGTGATCGGCGGGTAGGACCGCCATGATCGCATCTTCGTCGAGCCGCTTTACGTGGGTCGCTGCCCATCCAATACAGGGCGCCGTGTTGCGGCCCTCCGGCTCGGCGAGGATCTGCTCAGGCTGCAGCTCGGGAAGCTCTCGCTCCACTTGCTCGCGCAGTTGCTCCGAGGTGACGACGAACGTGCGTTCCGCGGGAAGCACGTCCCAAACGCGCTCTGCCGTCGCTCGAAGCAAGGAACGCTCGTCGGGGCCGAGCGCGAGGAACTGCTTGGGCCGGTTGCGCCGCGAAAGCGGCCAGAATCGCGTGCCGGAGCCTCCGGCCATGATCACGGCATATGCTTTTTCGCTGTTTGTCATGAGCCAGTCCGTGCCTCAGCGCGCGATCAGGAATACTCCGAGAGGCACGAGGTATATCGCGAACGTCCACATCCGTCCGACGAGAATGATCTGGCGAAGGATAACAAGCGAGACGTATCCCGTCACCAAGGCCGTCGCACCTCCAACCCACGCACCGAGCCCGAGCGACCCGAGCCCTTCGGCGCCGCTCGCCTCGAAGGCGGCGGCTCCGACGATGGCTGGCAGTGAGACCAGGAACGAAAACCGAAATGCGGCGTTGCTTTGGACCCCCAGTAGCATAGCGACCGCGATAGTGACGCCGCTCCGGCTGACCCCGGGGAGAACGGCCACCCCTTGCGCGAGTCCGATGCCGATCGCCTGAGGCCAGGAAACCTCATCGCTCGATCCTCGCGCAATGCCGCTCGCGAGTAGGAAAGCCGCCGAGATGAGGAACCCATAGCCGACCAGTCTGAGGTCCGTGGCGAAGGCCTCGGCGGTGTCGCGAAGGAACAGCCCCAGCGAAGCGGTGACCAGGGTGGCGAGCAGAATCCCGACCAGCGTGCGGCCCTCTGGGGTTCCGACGAAGCGCTCGGGCTTGCGTATTGCGGCCCCTGCTTCCCGGATCAACACCGCGATGTCCCGCCGAAACAATAGGACGGTGGCGAGCAATGTGCCCAAATGAAGGAGAATGACGAGCGCAAGTGAGCTCTCGCGAATGCCGAAGTAGTGCGCACCGATGGCGACATGCCCGCTGCTCGACACGGGCAGAAATTCCGTCAGCCCCTGCAATGCGCCCAGTGCGGCCGCCGTTAGCGCATCGATCCCCTCAGACAAGTGGCAAGCCATAGCGGTTGTCCCGCAGCACTGCAAGGACCGTGGGTTCCGGCTCTTTTGGGCATGGGACGATGGCTGTTTAGTTCTGCTTCGACTACGATTCGCCCGGCTTCATGCGAGAGACGTGGAACGCGGCCCGAGTCGGCTTGATGGTGGTTTTCGGACTGATCGTCACCTTTGCGGTCTACCGTTACGTCGACGAGCGATCGTCCGCGGACTCCGGCTACGGGGTCTACGCGTACTTCGACGACGTTCAGGGGCTGGTCGCAAAGTCTCGGGTCTTGGTTGCGGGTATTCCGGTCGGTTACATCTCATCGATCCGGCTGGAGGGCACCCGCGCCCGGGTCGACCTCCGCATCGAGGGCCACCTCACACTCTACGAGGATGCCCAGGTCACCATGCGAAGCCTCTCGCTGCTCGGGGAGCGGGCGCTGGTTCTCCGGCCGGGGACCCCCGGGCTACCTGTGATTCCCGACGGAGGGGAGATCCGTGGCACCGAGCAGGGCGTGCAGACCGACGACATCATGGTGACGGTCAACGATATTGCTCAGAGCGTGAAGAAGATCACGGCTCAAATGGAGCGGGCGTTTGGGACCGAGGAAGCTGGCGACCGGATGGAGAGCGCGCTTCGCAATCTCAGCGATGCGCTCGAGAACATCAAAGTGGTTACCGATGAAGCGGGGCCGCGAATCGTCCGAATCATGGAAAACGTCGAGCTCGCCACCGACGATCTCAGCGAGATCATCCACAAGCGAAAAGGCGACATCGATCGCGGGGTTGCAGAGGTCGACGACACGATCGCTTCGATTCACCGGGCAGCCGAACAACTCAACGACGTGCTCGCGGACGTGAAAGAGGTGACGGGCCGGACGGCGCGAGGCGAGGGCACGATCGGTCGCCTCACGCAGGACGAAGCGCTCATCGACGAAGTCGAAGGCGTCGCCGAAGGATTGAACACCTTCGTGGGTGGCCTGGCCAGGCTTCAGACCATCGTGGGGCTCAGGAGCGAGTACTACGCCCTAGCCAACGCCTTCAAGACGTACTTCTCGATTTACATCAAACCCCGCGAAGGACGCTACTTTCTCTTCCAGGTAGTGGACGACCCGAGAGGAACGGTCAGCGTGAGAGAGAGCATCATTCGTCAGAGTCCTCCCCCACTGTTCTATCCAAACGAGTACAAGCGGACCGAGATTTCACGCAGCAACCGGCTCAGGTTTTCGGCGGAGTTCGGCAAGACAATTTCCTTTGCAACCTTTCGTTTCGGCATCATCGAGTCGAGTGGCGGGCTCGGTCTGGACCTCAAATTCGTCCAAGATCGACTCGAGATCAACAACGACCTCTTCGAGTTCGGCCGACGGATCTATCCGCGGCTCCGAATTCGCGCGGGCTTTGAAATCATACGTCGATTCTGGCTGGTCGCCGGTATCGACGACGTGATCAACGGCGGCCGTGATTACTTCTTCGGCCTGCAATTGCGCTTCGACGATGAGGACCTGAAGCCGTTGATACCGTTCGCGACCGGAGCGATATGAGAAGCGTAGCGCGGGGCGCCGGTGCCGTCGTGAAGTCGCCGGTCGGGTTCGCTCGTGGCTTGTCGTACGCACTTCGCGGCATGCGTTTCGTCTACTTGAAGCACCCCAAGCTCGCCCGATACTGGCTGTTCCCCGTTTTGATTACCGGTTTCGCGCTGGTGGCCGTCTTCTACGGTGCCGGGAGCTACAGCGAAGACATCGGTGCTGCGCTCTGGTCGCTCTTTCCGGAGAGCTGGAACGAGGTGACCGGCTGGGTCGGCGGCTTGTTGAGCGCGCTGCGCTGGGTCGTCGAGATGGTCGCTGCAATCCTGATCGTCCTGCTCGGCTTGGTGCTGGTGCTTCTCTTGTCGAGCGTAGTGGCCGCCCCGTTCAACGACGCCCTCAGCGAGGCGGTGGAACACATTTTGACGGGCAAGCCCGCACCGCCGTTCTCATTTGGCCGCATGCTCGCCGATATCGTGCGAACGGTCCGGCTCGAGCTCGGCAAGGCGTTGCTCTACCTCGCAGTCGTGGGGCCGATGTTTCTCGCGTCGTTCTTCATTCCCGGAGTGGGCCAGGTCATTTCACTCGTCGGATTTGCGCTCACTGCGGTCTATCTGGGCATCGACTACGTCGATTGGCCCGCTGCCAGACGCGATTGGTCCGTCGGCGATCGCGTCGCGTTCACTCGCCGCCAGCTGCCCGCCGTCGCCGGCTTTGGAACCGGTGTCTGGGTCCTGCTCTTCATCCCGCTGGTGAATCTGCTGTTCATGCCAGCCGCCGTGGCCGGTGGGACCATGCTCTTCATCGAGCTCGAAGCGACCGAAAGTTAGC
>CAMYJN010000325.1 GCA_947258625.1 uncultured Polyangiaceae bacterium
AACGCGCCGCCCACGAGGACCCGGAGCACGATCACTCCTCCACGATGGGCCTCGAGCTCAGCTACTGGGGCCTGATGATCCACAAGCTCGGCGACGGACTGGCGCTTGGCTCGTTCACCGGTGAGGCTCATGTCGGCCACCATCACGGTGACGTGCTCACCGCGATCGCGGTGCACTCCGTTCCGGTGACTGCCCTGATCACGCTCGCCTTCACTTCCGCGCACGGCCGCAACAGTGGCATCCGGCGGGCTATCGGCCTCGCGCTCGTGGGGAGCCTCGGCGTCGTGCTCGCGCAACAAACCTCGCTCGGCGCCTGGACGCGCGGCGAGCCGTGGATCGAAGCGGCCGTCAGCGGGCTCTTGTTGCACGTGGTCACACACGACTGGGCGCACGAACACGACAGCCCCGCGCTCCCCGGCTGGCCACAGGTGATCGCGATTGCGGCCGGCGTCAGTGTGCTCTTGCTCGGTCGCTAGGTTCCGAGGAGCTCACGAGAAGCGGCCACGGCCCGTCCGAGGGCTTCGCGAGCCGTCTGCTCCTGCTCCGCCGGCTGCACCGAAAGCAGTCGTTCGGCCGTAAGAACCGCGCCGGTCCAGCCGCTCCGGTGCCACTCCGCGCCCTTGGCGAGCGGCGGCAGGTTCGCGGTTTCGGGATAAGGCCACGGCGTAACGTAGAAATAGGGCTGGTCGTAGGAGCCGTCGCCCGGGGAGAATCCGACGCCGACGCTGCGGGCCTCCTCGGCGTCCGCGCCCTCATCCAGTGTGATCAAGCTCGCCACGTCGAAGTGGTGCGGCCAGCAGCGGACCGGTGACGCGGAGGCCTCGTCCGCGACTGCCTCGCGAATCAAGCGGAACGCGTTCGCAAACCAGGCGCCGAGCTCGGTGCGTGCCGGACCGTCGGCGTCGGAGAAGACGCCGGCTTCGCCTACGCGGTGCGAAGGCATGTCGTGCGCGGGCAACACGAGGTCCGTGCCCTCGCCGGCCAGCTCCCGACCGAGCCAAGAAAGGCCTTGCTGAAGGGTATGCCCTGCAAGTCGCATCGAGGACCGCTCCCGTTCTCCGTCGAGCACCGCCAGCTCCAAACCCTCGAAGACCAAGCCCGCACGCAGCGAATTCGAGCCGACAGGGCGCCCGCTCAAGACGCCGAGCTGGAAATCCCATTGGAGATTTGTGTGGGAGAAGTCATTCTCGGCCGGGAGCAAGCTAACTCCAGGCGCACTTAGCAACTGCGCCGCCCAGTGTAGTTCTAGCCTCGCCTCGGTGAGCCGGTCCGGTGGGACGGCGCCAAGCGTCTTCCAGGTCACGGCGCAGTCACCCCGGCGAAGCGAATGCCGGTGAGTTCGGCAATCTCGCGCTTCCAGGTCGTGAGGTCGCGCAGCTCGAACTGATCGAGATGGGCATGGCCGCAGCCTCGGGCGAGTACCTTCATCAGTTCCACCGTCGCGCGAAAGTAGTTGTCGAGCTGCTGCGCCGATTTCTCGATCTCGAGTCGTGCGCGCAGATGCTCTCGTTGGGTGGCAATGCCGACCGGGCAGTTGTTGGTCTGGCAGGCTCGCATCCCGAGGCAGCCGATCGCTTGAATTGCCGCGTTCGAAACCGCGATCGCATCGGCGCCCAACGCGAGCGCTTTCACGAAGTCGCCCTCCGTTCGAAGCCCTCCGGTAGTGACGAGCGTCACCTCTGGACGTTTCCGCGCGTCGAGATGGCGTCGTGCGCGCGCCAAGGCAACCATCGTAGGAACCGAGATGTTGTTCTTGAACACATTGGGGGCGGCACCGGTCGCACCCCCGCGGCCGTCGAGGATGATGTAATCGACGCCGACATCGAGCGCGAAATCGATGTCGTCCTCGATGTGCTGCGCGCTTAGTTTGAATCCGATCGGAATGCCCCCCGTCGCTTCACGAACCTCCTCGGCGACGCGGCGAAAGTCCTCGGGGCCGTTCAAGTCCGGGAAGCGGGATGGGCTGATGGCCGGCTGTCCTGGCTCGAGCCCGCGCACCGATGCAATCTTCGGGGTCACCTTGTTGCCTGGGAGGTGCCCGCCCGTGCCGGTCTTTGCCCCCTGCCCGGCCTTGAAGTGAAACGCCTGGCACTTCTTGACTTTGTCGAGACTCCAACCAAAACGGCCCGACGCGAGCTCGTAGAAGTAGCGCGAATTGCTCGCCTGCTCCTCAGGAAGCATTCCGCCTTCACCCGAGCAGATTCCGGTGCCTGCCATCTCGGCGCCCTTCGCAAGCGCGACCTTGGCTTCCTGGCTCAGCGCGCCAAAGCTCATGTCACTGACGAAGATCGGAATCTCGAGCCGAAGCGGCTTCCTCGCCTCCGGCCCGATGATCACCTCCGAGCCGACCGGCTGGTCATCGAGTAGCGGCTTGCGTGCGAGCTGAGCGGTAAGGAGCAGAACGTCCTCCCAACAGGGCAGCTGCTGCCTGGGCACCCCCATCGCTGAGACGGATCCGTGGTGCCCCACTTTTTTCAAACCGTCACGTGCGAGCGCCTGGATGTGCCGGTTGAACGGTTCCTCGGGCGTGCCATGCACGTCGGCATAGAGACCGAGGTACGCGTCGCGATCGTAGGGTTGCGGCGACTTCTCCGCCCAGGTGCGAATCTCGGATTCGTCGACGACCACCGAATCGGCATCGAGGTCGATCCAGGCGCCGAACTTATGAAGCACCTCTGAGCTGTTGTAGGAGCTCACTCCCGTGTCGTAGCGGTAGTCCCAGCCGTGCAGCCCACAGATGAGGTTGTCGCCCTCGACCTTCGCGTCGGCCATCAGGGCGCCGCGATGCAAGCAGCGTCCGTAGAGCACCGAAACTTCATCATCGTATCGAAGGACGACCAAGTCGACGCCCGCGACGAGCGCATAGGCAGGCTTTCGGTCCTCGAGCTCGCTCCATTTGGCGACTGGGGCTTTGTCTTGCGTTCGAATCTGGGTGACGGTCATGGTGCATCTCACCACGCCTCGAACACGCAGTGCAAGGGCCGTACGCCCATTGGAAGGATTCGTTAGCGCCCCGCTTCAGCTACGCATGCGAAGTGGATGGTCCATCACCTCGCGATGTTCCTCCGGGCAATGTTCCGGGTCGGCTGCCATCGCTCCGTAGCGTCGGGCCAGGGGTGCCGCCGAGACGCCATGGGCTACCACGCTGAACAAGACAGTCAGCATAACCAGTTGGAAGATCAGGGCCTCATGAGGGAGATCGGCCTCGTCGAGCACGAGTATCCCGAACAGAATCGAGGCCAGTCCCCTCGGCCCAAACCAGCCGACGAAGAGGACCGTCGGGAAACGCAGTCCGGTGCCGACCATCGCGATGGCGACCGGAACCATTCGAATCACCGTGAGGCTGAGGATCGCGTAGGCGACCGTTCTCCAAGAGGCCGTCTCCAAGGCCGGCGCGGCAAAGCTCACTCCAAACGCAAGAAACACCAAAAGCATGAGGAGCTGCCCTTCGGCCTCGAGGAAATCGTAGAGCCATTCGCACCGGCCTCGCGTCCATTGACCCAGCGCCATCCCCGCAACGAACGCGGCAATGAACCCGTTGCCGCCGACATGCTCCGCGCAGGCGAACGCAAGCAAGGCCAGCGCCAGCCCCGCCAAGCGCTCGAAAGGGGGCTCCATCCAGCCCTTGGCGATCGATTCTCTGAGCAGCCTGTTGCCAAGCCAGGCCACGGCGATCCCGACCAAGGGACCCAGCGTGACCTGAAGGGCAGCGAAGCGCGCCCAGTCCGTTGCCGAGCGTGTCGTCTCCGAGCTCATGCTCGCAAGCGCGGCGAGCACCAGCACCGCGGGGAGCACGATGCCATCGTTGAGCCCGCTTTCGACATTGAGCGCCTGACGAACACGCGCGGGCACCGCCGGATTGCTCACGACGGCCTGCCCGAGGGCGGCATCGGTCGGGGCGAGCACCGCGCCAAGCACCGCGGCCTCGAGCCAGCCGAGCTCCGGAAACATCCACTTTGCAGCGAGGCCACCGAATACGATCGTCAGTGGCATCCCGATCGTGAGGAGGCGAACGGGCAATCCGAGCTCTCGACGCAAGGCCGAAAGATCGATCCGCGCCGCGTCGCCAAAGAGGACGAGAATCAAGGTGAGCTTCGCGAGTAGGTGCATCGCGCCGTGTTCCACATCGAAGTGAAGCCAATCGAGGCCCCACGGCCCAAACGCGATACCCAA
>CAMYJN010000326.1 GCA_947258625.1 uncultured Polyangiaceae bacterium
CTACCCGGAACCGGGAGGTGGACATGGCGAGAGTAGCCAACACAGCAGAGTACTTTGACACCCTTGCCGATCGTTTCCTGGCCGACCAGGCCAAGGGTGTGAACGCGACCATCCAGTACACGCTGTCCGGCGACGGCGGCGGCGAGTGGACCATCACGATCGCAGACGGCGAGTTCAAGGGGGTCGAGACCGGTGGCGTCGAGAAGCCGACGCTCAATGTGATGATGGACGCCGCAAAGTTCGTCGAGATGGCGAACGGTGACCTCGACGGTCGTAAGGCGTTCCTCACCCGAAAGCTCAAGGTCAAAGGCAACATCGCCCTCGCCCAGAAGATGCAGAAGTTCTTCCCACAGGGCTGATCGACGCTCGGGACGCGGAACACAGGCATGAGCGAGATTCTTTCGGCTCCGTACGTTCTCGAATACACGTACACCCGTAGCACCGGGCCGGTGGTCGGCCGCTTCTTGGAAAGTCTTCGGTACGAAGTGCTCGAAGGCGTCAAGACGGCGGACGGTCGTGTGCTTTGCCCTCCTCTCGAATACGACGAGGAAGGTGAGCCCACGACGGATGAGTTCGTCCAGCTGCGGCCGTCCGGCACGGTGAAGACTTGGTCATGGGTGCCGGAGCCCCGCAAGGGGCATCCCTTCGACCGCCCCTTTGCATGGGCCCTCATTCAAATCGACGGCGCCCACAACGCGATGGTCCACGCCGTCGATGCAGGGAAGGCCAAGCGGATGCAGACCGGAATGCGCGTGCGTTTGCGTTGGGCGGATGAGAAGCACGGCACGATCCGCGACATCGACTGCTTCGAGCCCATGGCTCCCTACCTGCCGAGTCCGGTTCACCTCGAGTACGACGTGAACCCCGGCAAGCACTACAGCGCGTATCTGAGGGGCCTGCAGGAGGGGAAGCTCATCGGCGGACGTGATCCGGCGGCGGGGAAGGTGTACGTCCCGCCCCGCGGTGCCGATCCGACGACGGGCAACCCGACGAACGAGTACGTCGAAGTACCCGACGTCGGGGTGCTCACCACCTTCACGATCATCCGAATCCCATTCGAGGGCCAGAAGCTCAAGCCGCCCTATTGCTTCGGCGCGATCGTGCTCGACGGCGCCGACACTCCCATCTACCACCTGATCAGCGGGGTCCCTCACGACGAGATTCGGATGGGGATGCGCGTAAAGGCGAAGTGGAAGCCTCAGGATGAATGGGAGACTTCGCTCGAGAACATTCTGTACTTCGAGCCCACCGGCGAGCCGGATGCGCTCTTCGATAGCTACAAGGAGCATCTCTAGTGCGCGACGTCGCGATCGTTTCTTTCTCCCAGCTTCCGTCGGTCAAGGTGATCGACGCGACGGACGAGGCGGAGCTCGTTCAGCCGGTCACCTCGGATGCGATGGAGCAGGTGGATCTCACGCAGGACGACATTGGTTTCACCTGCTCGGGGAGCACCGACTACCTGCCGGGGCGTCCTTTCTCGTTCGTTGCGGCGGTCGATGGTCTGAAGGCCTGGCCGCCGATTCGCGAGTCGCACGTCGAGATGGACGGGGCGTTTGCGCTCTACGAAGCTTGGGTCCGGCTCATGCACGGCGACATCGACACCGCACTGGTGTTTTCTTTCGGAAAGAGCTCGCTTGGCCCCGTTCCCGACATCCTGAATCTGCAAAACGACCCGTACTACGTCCAACCCCTCGGGCTCGACTCGATCAGCGCCGCTGCGCTCCAGGCGCAGGCGATGATCGACGCAGGCAAGGCGAGCGAGCGTGACTTTGCAGAGGTCGCGGCTCGCAGTCGAAAGAACGCAATCGGCAATCCGAACGCGCATATCAAGGGCGAATTCAGCGTCGACGAAATGCTCGAAGAGCCCTACATCAGCTCACCACTGCGCAAGAGCTTTTGTCCCCCGGTTTCCGATTCGGCCGCGGCCATCGTTCTTGCCGTTGGGGACAGGGCGAGGAAGCTGGTGAAGCGGCCGGCGTGGATTCGCGGTATCGATCATCGGACCGAAGCGCATGCGCTCGGCCAGCGTGACCTCACCACGTCGCCGTCTTCCACGCTCGCTGCCGAAAGGGCGGGTCTAGGGCAGCGCAGCGTCGACCTAGCCGAGCTTCACGCACCGTTCGCTCATCAGGAGATCATCTTGCGGGAAGCCATGGGGCTCGGTGACGACGTGAACATCAATCCCTCGGGCGGCGCCTTGGCGGCCAACTCACTGATGACCGCCGGACTGATTCGCTTCGGTGAAGCGGCCAGCCGGATCCTCTCCGGAGATGCGGGTCGTGCTTTGGCGCACACCAGCAATGGCGTCTGCCTCCAGCACAATCTGGTTGCCATTTTGGAGGGGGAATAATGGCCGAGCAGTGTGCGGTCATCGGGATTGGCCAGACCAAGCATCGCGAGAGCCGGCGCGACCTGTCGATTCCGGGCCTGGTCCGCGACGCGGCGATCCGCGCATTGCAAGACGCGGCCATGACCTGGAAGGACATCGACTCCATTGTGATCGGGACCGCTCCCGACATGTTCGAAGGCGTCATGATGCCGGAGCTCTGGCTGTCGGACGCACTTGGTGCTGCTGGGAAGCCGATCTTTCGCGTGCATACCGCCGGTTCGGTAGGTGGCTCGACCGCCGTGGTGGCCGCCCATCTCATTCAAGGCGGCGTTCACGAGAAGGTCCTCACCCTCGCATTCGAGAAGCAGAGCGAGGCCAACGCTATGTGGGCGCTCTCGCCTGCCATTCCGTTCCAACCGCAGCTCGTTGCGGGTGCCGGCGGCTACTTCGCACCACTCATTCGTTCGTACATCCGCCGTGCAGACGCGCATCCGGACACCGGCTGCATGGTGGCCGTCAAGGACCGCCAGCATGGCTTGCTCAACCCGAACGCGCACCTGCACCTCGACCAAACGTTCGAACAGGTGAAAGGCTCACCGATGCTCTGGGATCCGATTCGCTATTCGGAGACCTGTCCCTCCTCGGACGGGGCCGTGGCGATGGTGCTCGCGAGCGAGAAGCACGCAGGACGCGTGAAGAATCCGGCTTGGGTGAAGGGCACATCGGTCCGAACCGAACGCACCTTCTTTGCTGGGCGCGACCAGGTCAACCCGGCGGCCGGCAAGCTCTGCGCCAAAGACGTCTACGACGAGGCAGGTATCCGCAACCCGCTCAAAGAGATCGACTGCGCCGAGGTCTACGTACCATTCTCATGGTTCGAGCCGATGTGGCTCGAGAATCTAGGTTTCGCCGAACAAGGCGAGGGCTGGAAGATGACGATGGAAGGAAAAACCAAGATCGGTGGCGACATGCCCTGGAACATGTCCGGTGGCGTCATGTGCACTAATCCGATCGGGGCGAGCGGCATGCTCCGATTTGCGGAAGCCGCACGCCAGGTGCGCGGGACGGCACAACAGCATCAGGTCGACGGTGCGAAGGTCGCACTTGGCCACGCGTACGGAGGAGGCTCACAGTTTTTCGCGATGTGGATCGTGAGCTCAGAGCGCTGAGCGGGAGACACGATGGAATACAACCTTGCAGATCTTTACGAGGCGATTGCGGACGTGGTTCCGGACAACGTGGCGCTCGCCTCTGGCGACGTTCACCACAGCTACGCAGAGCTCGATAAGCGCGCAAACCGCTTGGCGCACTACTTCACTTCACGCGGCATCGGTCCCGGCGACCACGTCGGACTGCATCTCTTCAATGGGCACGAGTTCGTCGAAGCGATTTTGGCGCTCTTCAAGATCCGAGCCGTGGGAATCAACATGAACTACAGGTTCGTGGGACCTGAAGTTCGCTATATGATCGAGAACGCCGACCTGATCGGAGTGATCACCCAGCGACGCTTCTTACCGGTCATCAACGAAGCGATGGAAGGTCGGGAGCCGCTCAGGTCGCTGATCGTGATTGAAGATGGCGCCGATGCGACCATCGATCACGAGTCGATCGAATACGAGGCGGCGCTCGCGCAAGGCTCCGAAGAGCGCGATTTCGGGCCGAGGTCTGGCAAAGACCTCTACATCATCTACACCGGTGGGACGACGGGGATGCCCAAGGGCGTGATGTGGCGGCATGAGGACTTGTTCTTCACTGGCCTGCAAGGCGGTTCGCCGGGTGGTGATCCGGTCGAATCGCCCGAGCAGCTCATCGAGCAGGCCAAGGAGGGCTGGTATACCGT
>CAMYJN010000327.1 GCA_947258625.1 uncultured Polyangiaceae bacterium
CAGGAAGAAGTCTTCGGGCCGGTGATGTTGCTCATGCGCGTACGTGACGATGCACACGCCGTCGAGATCGCAAACGGCGTGTCGTATGGCTTGTCGTCTTCGGTGTTCTCCAAGGATCGCAGACGCGCTCGAGAGATCGCCTCGAAGCTCGAAGCGGGGATGAGCGCGATCAACGACTTCGGCGGCATCACGTACATGGCGCAGGGGCTCACCTTCGGCGGCGTCAAGGCTTCGGGCTATGGGCGCATGAACGGTCGCGAAGGCTTGCGTTCGATGTGCAACATCAAAGCCGTCGTCGACGACCGTTTCCCGATCAACCAACCGAACCGCATCTTTCCGGTTGCCGAGAAAGACTACGGGGTTTTTAGTGGGGTGATCGAGCTGATTTACGGCAAGGGCCTCGCACAGCGCTGGCGCGGCTTTCTCAAGCTGTTCGGTCGAAAGCCCTGATGCAGCGGTACGATTACGTCGTGGTCGGCGGCGGATCGGCTGGCTGCATCGTGGCCGCCGAGCTTGCGAAGGATCCTGCCAATCGCGTGCTCCTCATGGAGAGCGGGCCGAGCGCAGAGGCACATCCGGAGACCCTGGTCGCCGCCGGGTACAAAGAAGCTTTCATCAACGACGCCGTGATGGGGGAGCGTTTTTCCGTCCCCCAAGCGCACGCCGCCGGGCATCGCATTTTTGCGGGCACCGGAACGGTAATGGGTGGGAGTGGATCGGTGAACGGGATGGTTTATACCCGCGGCTCTCGGGAGGACTATGCGGAGTGGCCGGAGGGCTGGCACTGGGAAGACAATCAAGACGACTTCGAGGCGATCGAACAGGTCCTGCGACCGAATCGGCGCCCGGCGACGAGCTGGACCGAAGCCTGCATCGCATCCGCGGAAGAACAGGGCTTCCGTCGCAAAGAAGACCTGAACGACGGCAGCCTGAGCAACGTCATCGGCTACGAGTGGATGTCCTATGAAGACGAGAACCGGCGAAGCTCTTACGTGGCGTTCATCAAGGAGGCCGGCGAGCGTGCGAACCTGACCGTGCTCACCGGCGCGCGCGCGCACCGAGTCGTTTTCACGGCAGAAAATCGCGCAAGGGCGATCGAGTTCGAGCACGAGGGAGCGTTGCGACGCACCGAGGCCCGCAAGGAGATCATCCTGTGCGCCGGTGCCCTCGAAACCCCGAAGCTGCTCATGCTTTCGGGCGTGGGTCCGAGCGAGCACCTTCGCGCGTTCGACATTCCGGTCGTCGCCGACCGGCCCGCCATCGGCGAAGGGCTTCACGACCACCCCAACGTGCCGGTGTTTTTCAAGGCCAAGGCGGACATCGACTGCTTTTGCCCGCAGCTGTACAGCTTCTTCCGGACGAACGAGGCGAGCGACCTTCCCGCCTCGCAAAGCGACACCTGCTACGTGTACTGGCCAGCTCCATCGGCGATGAGGCAAATGATGCAGCGGATGCTCCCGCCGATGGTCGTACCCCATGCTCTCTACGGACCGAGGTCCAGACAGCTGGTGCGCAGCATGGTCGGAGCAGCGTTCAAGGTCAGCGCGCTCCAGCGCTTCACCGACCACATGTTCGGGATCATTTTGATCCTCGGGAAACCGAAGAGCCGCGGCACGCTGCGATTGCAGTCGACCGACGTGCGCAAACAAGCCGCGATTGATCCTGCGTACTACTCCCATCCGGAGGATCTGGAAACGATGCTGCGCGGTGTTCGAATCGCCAGAGCGATCGGCGCATCGAGCGGCCTCGCACGATGGGGCCCGAAAGAGCTGATGCCCGGGAAACGGGTCACCAGTGACGAAGCCATTTCGAGCTACGTCCGGAAGAACACGATGACCACCTATCACTTCGCCGGCAGCTGCAGCATGGGCGGGTCTCGAGCCCACGCCGTAGACCCCCAGTTGCGCCTACGCGGCGTGAAGGCCCTGCGAATTGCGGACGCTTCCATCATCCCCTGGACGCCGGTTTCAGCGCTCAACGCCCCCAGCATGCTGATCGGCTATCGCGCCGCAAAGCTCATCCAGGGCAGATCCTCCTACAATTGAGGTCAAATTCGACTTGAATCCCCGTCCTGAGACTTTCGTCGGATTCTCAAACCGAGCGATTGCAGTCACAACCCGTGCTCCCCATAGAGAGACCCATGAGAAAAGCCAAGCGCCTCTTCATTGCAGCCCTCGCCCTTGGCGCCTTCGCGTTGCCCGGCGCGATTTCCGTGCCGCAGGCCGACGCCGCATCCTCGACGATCATCCGCTTTGCGTCCCTCGCGCCTCCCGGTTCGTCGTTCATGAAGTTGATGAAAGCTTGGAACCGGACCTTGAAGAAGGAAACCGAGAATCGAGTCGAGCTTCGCTTCTATTCCGGAGGCAGTCAGGGCGACGAGCGCGACTTCATTCGCAAGGTGCGAGCTGGACAAATGGATGCGGCCGGGGTGACGACGACCGGGCTTGGAATGGTCGCGCGGCCGGTGCTGGTTTTGACCGCGCCCGGGATGATCACGGAATACGATCAGCTCGAGCGGGCGCGCGAGCAGTTGACCGAACGGTTCGCGAAACTGTTCGAGGAAAACGGTTTTGTGATGCTTGCCTGGGGTGAGGCCGGCAAGAACCGCATCTTCTCGATGGAGAAGTTCGCCAAACCCGAAGACCTGAAGAGGCTTCGTCCTTGGGCCTGGAAGGACGACCCCGTGTTCGCCGGCTACATCACCACGATTGGCGCCAATCCAGTACGCATGGGTGTGCCCGAGGTGTATGGCGGCTTGCAGACACGCATGCTCGATACGGTACCGGCGTCGGCCCTCGCGGCCGTTGCGCTGCAGTGGTACACGCGCCTCAACTACATGGCGAAAGAGAACTTCGGCATCATCATCGGCGGCTCGCTCATCAAGCAGGAGAAATTCGACCTCCTGAGCGAGCATGACCAGAAGGTGCTCGTGGAGACCAGCGAGCGCGCGGCGCGTGCCGGCGACATCATGGCGCGCCGGGACGACGATCGGGCGTACGCGTCGCTCATCAAACGCGGCATGATCGAGGTAGACACGGCCGCAAACAAGCCGGCATGGGACGCGGTCGCCAGAAAGACACGCGAAAATCTGACCGGCCGCGTCTACAGCAAGAGCCTCCTCGAAGCAGTCGAAAAGGCCATCGCCGACAATTGAGCGAAAAAGGGTGCGTCCCCTTTCAGCCGAGATTGTCTTCGAGAAATTGGAGCGTGAGGTCGTTGAAGAGCTTCGCGTATTCGACCATCACCCAATGGCCACAGCTCGAGATCAGGACGGTGCGTGAGTCTGCGCAGCGGCTCGCGATTTTGGACGCGCCACTTGCAGGGCAGAACTTGTCGTTCGCGCCCCAAAAGCAGAGCACCGGACACTGAATCTCCGAGAGCCGATCTTCCTGGTTCGCCACGCGGATCCGAGCGATGTTGTCTTTGTGTTGCGTCATGGCGACCTGGAAACGCTCTTCGATGATCTCGTCGGTGATCTTCGATTCGTCGTGAAGCTGAAGCCGGAAGACCTTCCGCAGCGTTTCCTTGCTGACGCCTTCTTTATAGAGGACGCGAATCATCGCTTTGATGCCCTCCATCTCCATGTACGTCTCCCGTGCTTCGAGGCCACCCGGAGCCATCAAGACCAACTTGGCGACGAGGTCGGGGTAGTGGAGCGCCATCGTGATCGCGATTGCGCCACCCTGCGAGTTGCCGATGACGGTGACACGATCGATTCCGAGTGAGTCGAGGAGCGCCTTGTACTGCGCCGCGACATCGTCGAGGCTGAACGCGCCCTCTTCGGGCTTGGTCGAATAGCCGTAGCCCATCGTGTCGGGGACAATCGTGCGATAGCCTCGTTCGGCCAACGACGGGTAGTTCCCCTTGAAGTTGCTCCAGCCGCTGGCGCCTGGGCCGCTGCCATGGACAAACAAAACCGCGCCACGCTCCCCGCTGCCCGCCTCGTGGTAGTGCATCGTGATGCCGTTGCCGACTTCGACGTATTTTCCTTCGGGAACTGCCTCTACGACCATGCTTTGAGCCTCGAACTAGAACGCGTTCTATCGCATCGAACACGCGCGGTCCAATGGAGGCCGCTCAATCGTTCTTGCTTCGGGCTTCTTTCGCTCGGCGGTACGCCTTGGTGAGGAGTTGTGGCGGGTGATGCCCCCATTCGCC